>JAEZUI010000035.1 GCA_023421115.1 Bacillota bacterium
TGTTGTCGGACAGGCTATTTGTCAGTAACTTGGACAAGATAAATTGCAGGGAAAATAAAAAGAAAAAAGCAGGTACATATGACCTGCATAAACTAAAATTCCGGATAGCATAATTCATCTGCCAATGACAACAAGGCTGAAGCAACTGTAACCCCATCAGCAACACCAAGAACTTCTGTTAATCTTTCTGTATTCCAAAATACATCATTTAGTTCCACCAGATGGCATCCAACATTAAAATCTGGCATACAAGCAAAATATCCACGTGAAGTTTTGCCAAATACAACCATAATACTTGAACGACTCTGAATCTTGAATTCAAAATGAGTTCCATAATTTTTGAACATTGTTATTGTGCCTGACCATGATTCTTTCTTGTGTTTGCAAATAAACGAACTCATCTCCTGCCTCCTCAAATAATAAGCTTGCTTTGAAAGCCATTAAGCATGATTTTAACAAGTTCTACCCGTTTTTTACCTATCCGGGTGGTGATTGTGGGATTTAATCCAGATTGTGAAAACAACTTTTTGCCATGCTGTGAAGCATAGTGAACAATAAGTTCTTTAAATTGTTTTTCAGACATTTTTAATGCTACATAACTATCACATGCTGCAATTATCTGTTGTGCAAGTGATTTGACAGTAGTAGGGTTTTTCAAAATATCCATATGCGTCCTCCTTTTGTTCTTTTTGAATTGAATTTTAATGATTTTTGTTCTTTAAAAATCATAGTTCTTACCTTCAAATATGATTGGTGAAGCAGAAACCACTTCATCAATTTCAGCTTCAGTGATTAGAATCTTTTTAGTATTATAACCGTGTACTAATAATCTGTAGCACAATTGATTTATTCGCCGTGGTATTCCAGAAGTAATATTCTGTATTGCCGGATAACATTTATCATCAAAAATGGGCTTCTGGGACTTTGAAACCGATAACTGATGCTGGATATAATTCATTGTTTCCAGTGGCGTAAATGGCTCAAGATCAATAGAAAGATTAATCCTTTGCTTCATTGGTTCATTGACGGAAAGACTCAAAGTTCTTGAAAGTAAAGGTGGCAATCCTGCCAGAATCAACGAAAAATTTGAACCTTCATCGTAGAAACTCCTGAGCTCATCTATCATCGGTATAGAAAGTGTATGTGCTTCATCTATAAGTACGCAATTAAATTTTCCTTGCTCGTTTTCTTCACTGAAAAAGTTTATCAACTGCAGCTTTATGTCATCTGCATTGTAAGCAGGTGTTAATCCCATTTTTACTGCAAGTGTCTTGTAAAGAGCCTTTTTGTTTGGATTTGATAGTTCAGTGTGACAAACTCTAAATTCAGAAGGTTCTAATTGATTTAAAGCATATAGAAGCAACGATGTTTTACCCATTCCAGAACCTCCTGTCATGGTAACGAACTGTCTTGAATAAAAGGCAGTAGATAGCACAGGAAGGTGTTTCTCCATACTTGCACTTTCAAAAGGAGTTTTAGACCTCTGAAGGAATGGAATATTTTTAAGTGAATAGTATTCACATAATGATTTTAAAAGGTTATTCATTAGTTGCCTCCTTGAAATTTGATAGTTTTTCCAGGTAATTATTACGTATTTGAGCTATGTAAAACAAAAAGTTTTTGTTAAAGTCATTTGCCTTTTTTGACAGATCCTCAAGTATTGCAGTGAGAATATCCTTATTGAATTCTTTAAACGTGTCCCATAGCTCGTTGAGCTTTCCTTTTTCCTGAAAGCTTAGTTCTGAAATACCGATTGCATTTTTCACAATATCAATAAATTCATTCCTGGTTATGGATATATCAGTTGGAATACCTGGCTTTACAGGATGAGGTTCTTTTGTATCCTCAGGCATAGTGCCGCAGATTTCCTTGTTTATCTTTGCATTCAATTGTTCTTCCAAATATGTTTGGTAATTGGCTTTGATATTTTTAAAGTACATTTTTGATATTTCGCTGTCATAGCCTGATTCCTCAGGTATGCCGTATACGCTCTTATGGCGCTCAACTTTTAAATCAATAGCTTTAGCTACACCAAAATATTTGTCCTTGAAATATACATGCAGATAATCAATATGAAAGGGGTTGTACCTGACAACAACGGTTTTGCCTACAAGTTCTCCAGGGGCTTCATAAGTATTGCCTTCAAAGGATATTACTCCGTATTTGTTTACGTTTCGTTCCTGTGCATGAAGGAATATTTCTTCTAGTTCCATTGGAGAAAAGAATTTTAGTTTGGTACCTGCGTTTAAGGAAGCATTCCATCTTTGTTTTGGTGTCATTTCAATGGATGTATGCAGCTTATCATCATACTCTGACTTCTTCCATGCAAAATACAAGTCATTTAATTCAGACAATGATTCTACATGGTTTAGTTTTACTTCTGGAAGGAAGGATTTTTGGACTGTATCCCAAAATCTCTCGATTTTTCCTTTTCCAGAACAATTATACGGAGTTGCATATTTTAAGCGTATTCCAAGCCTTGCACATAGTAATTTGAATTGCCCAGACACAAAGATTTTTCCGTTATCGACGTACAGGGTAGATGGGGCAGAAAACTTTGTAACTGCTTTCTTTAAAGTATCTTCAAGCCTTGGTAGTGTTGCATCAAAGTAAAATTCAGAGTGCATGTCTCTTCGGCTATGATCATCAATTATACCTATAAGGTAAGCAAGCTTATGACCGTTATTACCATCAGGAATGTAAATAGAACTCATCACATCACTCTGCCACATTTCACAAATACGTTCTTTTTCATGTTTAATAAAAACCCGGCTTTCTTTTGATAGAGTTTCTCTGGTATATCCGTATTGGTTGAGAATTCTGTTGATTGTTCTTATGTTTAGAGAATCTTCTTCAATCCTCTTTGCTAAGGTCAGCATAATAAGGATTTTTGCAGCTGATCTTGACGGAAGTTCCTTTTTGAGGGCCAGAATATCTGAAATTATTCCGGTATCAATACCAGGATGACCGCCCTTGTCTTTTCGAATTTTGGGCTTAAGTCCATCAAACCCATGCTTCTTGTAATCAGAATAATAGCGGAAAATAGTTCTTTCGGAATAGCTTATCATTCTTTTGTTTACAACATCATTAAATTGCTGCTTTGCTAGTCTTTTTGCAGTAGCTTCAACAAATCCGGGACCAGCATCAAGCATTTCTGAAATTATTTGAAATCTGAAAAAGGCGACTGCATCCTCACGCTTTATTGGTAATTCGTTCATGAAAACACCTCCATTTTTAATTCTTGGGGATATCATAACTCACATAAGAACTGGAAGGGATACATAGGATTCTTGCTAAAATATAAAAAATCAGAAGGTTCAATTTTGGTTTAAAATTGAAGTGATATTGATATAAAAAGTTCGAAATTGAACATAAAAATATGTTGATATATCGCAATATAATACATAAATAATCATATAAGGTGTAAAATGTAAGTTGGAGAGTAAAAAAGATCTTTGGTTACAATTACAAGTTTAAAATTGAATTTGTAATAGCTAAGACTCCTCGATCAATACCAAAGTAATATATTGCAGTCAGTATCAATTCATATACCTTTTGAAAACGTCTGGGAACTACATTGTAGGCATTCAAGGAAATAGAAAAATTATATACTTGTGCATATTTGGAATTAAGCAAAGCCGAAGGGTCTGAGAGTTTAAATTCTTTCTCAAACCTTTTAAGTGGTCTTGCTATTGGATCTTCGCAGTCAAAAAGTCCTTCCGGATCGTCAATGTGGTCGAATATATTCTCACCCTTTCTTGTAAGACAACAAATATTTTCAAGTAAATTTAGGCTCATTTGACAGTACTTTTTGATGAAACATGGGAAAATGCTTACGTATTGCCATTTGTTTATTATTTTGTTCATCCATGCAGCTGTCTGTATTTTGAAACTTGTTTTACAGACGATTTTATTATCATCAATATAATATAAATCTCTTTTAAATGTGCCATTAAACTTGATTTTGACGTCATCCGAAAACCCCAACTCACTGCGTATGAATCCATACGTTATTTTGTTTTTGTAGAGCTCTTCATAAAAATTATTCGGATTACCATTGAAAGGTAGCCCTACATTTATTACAATGGATGTTGTGGTTGTTTTGTTGTTAATAATTTGATATTGTATCAAATTTAAAAAGGGCGTTGGTGGTTCTTCGCCCTTTTCTTCCACACACTGAAATTTTTCTTGTCCAATTTTCGTTAGTTTACTGAAAAACAGGTTGTCCTATAACACCATAGACAAGAGAAAACCTTCTTTGCGAATTCGTAAATCAAAATATCTTGAAATGTACTATCGGGATGTAGATGGCAAGTTAATATGTAAGTACATTGGCAAAATTAACGACAAAGCAATAGAAAAAAGAATTGAGCAATTCGGAATGCCAGAGCTATCGAAAGAATATATTAAAATAAAGAGCAAATGGGAAAATGAACATAATCAAACAGACTAAATTACCTAACTTTTTATAAAGTTAGGTAATTTAGTCTGTTTACTTCTTAGGATTGATAATTCGAAAAACCTAAAGAATTACATTTATAGGTTTTGGCATCTTATTTATCTATTAGAGAAAATACTAATTGCCTGTTTTTAGTTTTTAAACAACTTGCTTAAGAAGGATTCATAAATTCTGATACAGAATTATTTATATTCCCTTTCTGCACTTTACGGTAAAATAGTTCGATATTATAATAAACATATAACGAACAAATGTTTGAAATAAGAGGTGTATTGAAATGGACAAACAAAATATAGAAGTGATAGCATATTATAATTTGAATGGCGAAATTACTCCTTTGAAGATTCGAGTTATTGAAGAAGGTAATGAGAATGCTTATATGGTAAAAAGAACAAGTAAGCCGATCAAAGGAAGTTCTCTTAAAACTGGAATTCAGGGATATCGTTATTCTTGCTACATAGATGGAAAAAGAGTTCATCTTTATCTTAATGATAATAAGTGGTATATCGAATCAATGATCTAAAATTGTTATTCTTAAATATAATCAGCTTTTGCTTTGATAGCCTTTTCCAGAGTTCTTTTTAAAAAGCCTGCCAAAAAAGAGCCGAAAAGTTGGATGTAAGTATTTATACTGTCAAAAAGGGCAGTTGCACGGATAAAGAAGTGTCAAAATTATTGTGATGTTAGGATATGTTACTTATATTTGGTGAACTTGGTTCACCAAATATAAGTTGTTCTTTACATCGTGTTAGAAATATTATCTAAAAATTCAGCAATACCATTCCAGTATATAGAAGTATTACTCAAAGAACGGTGAGTTTCATCCGGTATCTTCACAAGTTTTGAAGGCCCTTTCCAGGCTTTTAAAAGATTTTGTGATAAAGGGTAAGGTACAGACTTATCTGTAGGTGTAGCTAACACAAGGAGTGGTGCTGTAATCATATGAGCCCTAGACAGAGAATCAAAACTAAACCGTAGTTTAAAAATTATATTTATTATAAAAGATAGCTTTGGGAATTTATATTTTGCAGCGTTAGATATTCTGTCATAAGGTGAAACAAGAATAACTCCAGACACATTTCGTTGTGAGGCAACATAAGTTGCTATTCCGGATCCGAGACTCCTTCCCATTACTACAATTTTAGATGTATTGTATTTATCAGATAGCTTTGAAAAATGGTCATAGATCTCTAGCGAATCACTGTACAATTTCTTTTCGGAAGGCTTACCTTCACTAGAACCATAACCACGAAAGTTAAGAAGCACAACTACCCAACCTTTAAGCCTTTTCATGTCTTCAAGAATGGTTGATACTTCTTCTTTATTACCTCCAAAATACAGTAAAATATTTGTTTTTTCCTCACCTAATTTATTTTCAACTATCCATCCTTTTATCTTTGTTCCATCCTTCATTTGTAGGCAAATTTCATCTTCAATTTCTGATGGTGTTTGAGGAAAGAAAATCATTTTCTTTTGTAAGATTAATAGGCAAACAAAAAACGTAATAATCAAAATAAGTACTGCAATTAAAGCGTAAAGCATAAATTTCCTCCAACTATTATCTATTTTTATTTTTGATTGTACACTAACAATAATGAAAAATAAAGTTGAATTGACACCGAATCAAAAGGTTAGTAGTATTATATGAGAATGATTGTTATATTTTAATGGAATGGTGATTTTATGCTGATTACCTGTATATTTTTATGGACCATATCAGCTATATTGATTTTGTCTAAACCTAAATCTGAAGATACAATATGGGGAGCAATACTAACTTTTGTGAGTGGTGCAGGAGGTTTTTCTGAAACAATAGTAGACCATATAAGACCTTCGGCAATTAGATATGGTCTTATGAACGAAAATCTTGACAGTATACTTAATATTTTATATATAGTTACATACTTTATAGCAAACACAGGTGTTGCATATGCATTTTTGATGTTTGCAATTTGTTATAGTTCTTTATTTAATGAAAAAAGAAAAGTATTTCTGTATGTAATTTTATTTATACCTGTAGTTGTTATGTATTTTGTAACACCACTATATCCTGAAATACGAGTGAATTTTAGAGTATTTTCAATATGGACTGTTCCATATATGGTGGTCGGAGATATTTTACTTATTTATTCTTATATAAAAGAGAAGAATCCGTCATTAAAAAGGGATAGACTATTTTTATCTTCTATTGCAATATTAACAGGGACGTTTGTTATGTTTACAAGCTATTTAGCAAGATGTTTTAATAATTATAATATGTTTAGGTACAATGTTATAATTATAACAATTCTTTTTATGGCATTTGTAGTGTTGCTTGTGAAGCAGAATTTTTTAGGTGTTAAATTAAAAGTTGAAATGTCCCGTATTGATAGGACAATGAAAGCAATAACATCAGGTACAAGGATGCTAAATCATACTCTAAAAAATGAAATAAATGTAATTTCACTTTGCTGTAATAATGCTAAAATGGGGATTAATCATGAAAATATTGATATAGAGGATGTTGATAGTAACTTAAATTTAATATCTAAAGCAACAGAACATCTTACAGAAATGATTAAAAGGATAAATGAAAACATTGATGATATTGATATTGAAGAAGAAGATAATAACATAGCTGAGATTATAAAAAATGCCCTTGAAAAAAATAAAGTTTATTTAGAATCATTTGAAATAAAGGTTGATTATTGCAATTATGATATAATTCTAAAATGCGATAAAGTGCATATGGTAGAGGTTTTTAATAATATTTTCAGAAATTCTATTGAAGCAATGCAAAATGAAAATATAAAGAAAAAAGAATTAAAAATTACCTGCTATAATAATAAGAAAAACTTAATGATATCAATTCAAGATAGTGGACCTGGTATATCAAAGGATAATATCAAATACATTTTTGATCCTTTTTTTTCTACTAAAAAACATAGTTTAAATTTCGGCTTAGGGCTATCCTATTGCTATAATGTTATTCAAAAGCATAGAGGATCGTTAGATATATCAAGTCATGAAGGTTTTGGTACAACAGTAATAATTAGTTTTGACAAGCAAAAGGTAATAAATATGCCACCAACAGTTCCTCAATGGAGAATGAGTTATTATGGATGAAGATTTTGAGGAAAGTTTAATCAAAGTTACTTATCTCTTGTCATTAAAGAGGAGGTTATGATGGATAAAATAAAAATTGCTATAGTTGAGGATGATATCAAATGGCTCCAGGGTCTAGTGAGCTATCTATGTAAACAGGATGATTTTGTAATAGTATTTACAGCTACAAGTAGAGCAGAAGCAGTTTCTTTAAGCAAAGATGCTGATGTTGATATAATAATTATGGATATTAACTTACAAGAAAATAAGTGTGATGGAATTTTAGCTGCTCAGGAGATTCTTGAAATTAAGACAGTTAAGATCATAATGCTTACATCATTTAAAGATGAAGATATTATTAGAGATTCATTTATAGCCGGAGCAGTAAATTATATAACTAAAGACGATTACCTTGAGATTCCTAATACAATACGTAAAACATATAAAACAAAGAATGCTTTTGAAGTTATTCTAAAGGACTATGCTAGGCTAAAAGAGGAAGAACAACTAAAAGATTTAAATTTTACTGAGAAGGAAGTATTTTCGCTGATTGAGAAAGGATATACTAGAGAGCAGATACAAAAAGAACTAAATAAGTCGGAAAGTACATTGAAAAAGCAAATCAAACAGATTCTTGCGAAACTTGGAGTAAAGAACAGTAAAGAAGCTATACAAAAGGTTAAGAGAAAAGGTCTAATGTGAAGGGGCAATACATTAGATAAATTATTAGGTAGGTTAATTGCTATAGAAATCACATAAGTGAATAAAAGTACATAAAAGTGAAAAAAGAAAGAAAAACTTTACCTAAAGTAATAAAAACGTTATAAAATACGCAGAATGAAGATTGCTAAATAAGAATATATATGATAATATTTTAAAATGTTGAAATTCAACAAGTTGCTACAAACTACAATATAAATTTAAGAGACAGTCGGTAACTGTCCCCTTAAATTACATTTAATAGCAATGGATACGAAGAGGAGTATGTTTCTTTGAACGGGTACATATTCCTTTTCTGTTTCTAAGAGAAATTAGTCTGCTCTTAGAAATTTTAACTGTAACTATAGGTATAA
This sequence comes from Bacillota bacterium, assembly GCA_023421115.1. GTDB lineage: Bacteria > Bacillota > Clostridia > Acetivibrionales > Acetivibrionaceae > Acetivibrio. The sequence continues at coordinate 8,617 of JAEZUI010000035.1, forward strand.
CTGTGGTTTCAACTAAAGGTGTATCTCTTTTGGTTGAAACCACTACGTTTTTGGACTTAATAAAAGTTACCAAAATCGGAACAGTGTCAATAAAAATTTTTACAACCTTTGTTATAACCTCATGGTCAAAGTTTCTGAACATATCCATCACCCCCTTTCTCATTAAAATCTACTTAGCATTACTTTTTGGGGCATGTATATTTCATATGATAAAGTATATATAATAACAATCAAATATTCAAGAGTAATTTTGTTCTATTATGTTTAACCCCCCTTAAAGAATCTCTACTAAAAAATGTACCAAAACTATAATAAAATGTACCAAAAGTATAATAAAACTTACCAAAATTATAATAAAATTAACCAAAACTATAAAATAGAATTTTACAAAAAACAAAACAAAATTTACAAAAACGAAATAAAATTTAGCAAAATGAGTACTAAGTAAACAAAATGAGTACAAATGAAGTTTGTTAGATAGAACAATTTGTGCGTATAATATAAGTACCGTATTTGACACGGTGCGTATCGCAAATAAAAAGCAGTTTTGCAGAATAAAAAAGTAAATAACAAAAGCGTTGCTGGAACAACGCCTTTGCTAAAAATGAGGAACTTAAGAATGGGATCTTGGGGTTCCTTTTTTGATGCGTTTATAAAGCCTATACAGACTATAAATGCCTGCGGCTATCGCACTAAACGCACATGCTATGTAATACATATTTTGGTAATCCATAGCTCTCTGCCTCCTTCCATATTCAATTTTTTGGCCTATACATGGTAGTCTTTATAATATAGACACTATATATAGTATATTAGCATTTATATGTGGCTGTCAAATTAAATAAATAAGGTATATAAACGGTTCAAAATAGCAACTTCTGGGTGCTTTAACGTTTTCAATGAGAAAAATTTTCTTTATTATTAGCCTAAAATATCATAATCTCCCTATTTCTTATACTTCTTTTGTCCCGTTGTTAATAACCACTTTCCCATCCTTATATACAAAACCACCATATGAAGTAACAGTTACTTCATTTTTTACGCCTAGTCCAGCGGGCATATCTTTAAGATATTTTTCAAAATCTTCTTTGGTATTAAGATTAACAGCCCTGAAATACTCACTATTTATCAGCCCTTCAGTACTAGATAAGTCATAAAGCTTTAATTCAGATTCAAAAGCAAGTATTAAATTCTGGATAGCAATACCACAGAATTCTACTCTAGACATACCAAGCATTTTAAGCAAAATTTGAAGTCTCCTGTTCGTAGTTTCATCAACAGTAACCGTAAAATTTACTCTGTCGTCTAGAGCTTCACTCTTCCAAATATCCTCAATAACATCCTTTGCAATTTTCTTTAAATCTTCTGGTTCACCCCAATGTCCTGACATATTAATACCTCCTGACATATTAATACCTTCCTTTCACAAAATATTATTTCTAATATTATTATATATTATTTAAAATAATAATTCAATAATATCCATAATAATATTTCTAAAAATATAGGATGTTTTTCAAAAAAGCATCAATGCTTCTTTAGTATTTTAGCATTAAAGTACTATGACACTATTTATCATAAAATAGTGTCATAGTAGTGGGAGCAAGTTGCCAACATTCAATGAGCTTATTTCTTTTATTTTGTTCCTATCCAGAAACACCAGAGATATACTGTAAATGGGCTAATGGGAGCATAGTTGCTCTGTACTGAAAAGTAAAGTTTAAAATCAGCCTAAATCAAAGATTTGTAAAGATTAATTTGGGGTTTGTGTAGTAATGGAACAGAAAACGGCTATAAGCGTGTAAATATTTTACAGCTATAGCCGTTCAATTTATCCTAACGGCCTAATGGGAGTAACCGTGTCATGAGGGGCAAAGTAGAATCGGAAAGATAGTGAAATAGCCCTTTCAAAGATCTATTTTTCATTTGAATTTTCAGATCTTTATAAAATTCAAATTGACTTGAAAGTATTGATATTACTATGTTTTCAATATTACTTTGCCCCTAGTTACAGCTATGCTCCCATTAGGCCTATTTGATGAATTATATACTTTTGATTCAAATATAAATTTAAGTAAATACCCTGTACAGGGTATTGCAATTGTTGGTAAAAGAAATATGGAAGAGAAAATGGTATTTTGTGATTTAATTGAAGAGTTGCATAATCCAAAAGTTAATTTGGAAGGCTATTGTAAATTAGAATTAATAGAAGATGTGGATAATTTAACTGAAGATGAATTGAGTGATTCAGGTGAGTCAAATGCCCATAAGTAACTTTATTTCAGTGATGCTCCCATTATAGGGGTATGGCAATGATTCGTGAGTTTTACAGCCATAAACCATAATATGCCATTTATTAATCTGCGTATTTCGGACGTATTCGAACACCAATTCCGTAGTGTCCGGACAGCATTTCGGAATCACCGGTATTACACTATTGGGATGGATTTGCGACGTTCTGTACTAGGTTAAAAACACTTCTTATTATATAGCTCAGGAATAATGTTAATGTCAACATTTTCAGTTTAGAACTGTGCTGTGTTTGCCTTTCGCTAGCTGGAGTAAATGCAAAAGAACTGCTACACTTTAGTGTAACAGCTCTTTTTTTTTTAGAAATATTAATTGTCTACATCTGACCTATCTCTTAATTCTTTTAAGAGTTGACCAGGTGCTTTATTCCCTTCTTCAAAATCCTTTTCTATTCTTGCTATCTTCTTTTCCATTTTTTGAATAAATCTTTTTGTGTCAGCATTAATTTTAGCATCATCAGATAGTTTAGTATCTTCTAAGCCCATTTTAGCACTTGACAAAGCAACTTTTAATTCTTCTGCGAATTCTTCTTTCGTTTTTACCTCATCCTCAAGAGCACTAATTTTAACTGCTTCTTCCTTTGCTTCTTTAGCTAGTTTTGTTTTTTCTTTTGCATCTTTAGAGTTATCATTAAGAGCATTTATTTTGTTATCAAAATCATTTTTTAATGTTTCATATTCTGTTCTTTTTTCTGATTTAGACATGTTGTATGCTCCTACAGCTCCAATGCTACCAGTTAAAACAACAAATACTATTGAAGATATTATTACTTTTCTTGTAATAAAATTTTTCAACATATTAAAAAACCTCCCTTAAATTAGTAACCGTTTTTTATTTGGTAAGTAAAGAAATAATTATTACTAGGCTTTCCAAGAAGATAATCTTTCAAATTGCCATTTTTGTAAAAGCCTGAACTAGATACTGAGTGTTGAGCATAGTATAATGTGTAATTAGAACTATAACCATGTATTACTTGTGAGTGAGTTGTATTCCCATTTGAATCAGCATGTTGAACTATGTCACCCTCATACAAATCCATATATATGGTGCTCCAATTATTAAGCGCTTGAGAAACTGTATAAACTTTATAACTATATGCCTTATTGGTACCAGTACCATTTACATTTCCCCAATATTTTCTAAACCAATGAGCGTCTGTCCAAGTGCATGAATAATTTGGATATGTACCTCTATAAAACCAAGATGAAATAGAATCCCTATTAGTTCCGGTCATACCCATTCCACCATATTTTAGCACTTGTGAAGCAAAATTTGTACAATCCCCTCCATCATTATAAAAGTTATAATATTTGCCTGCGTAAGTTCCACTGGATACGCTATGTTTATAGCATACCACTTAAAAAACAAGAATTCTAAATTATCGCTATCATAAACTCTACCACATGAAACCCTTTAATATCAAATGGCTCATATCAGATCTAGTTTTAATGGCTTATAAACTTACACAAAATATCAATTTTTAACGGAAATTATTTGTTTTACCTCACTTTTTCACAAAAAAAATCTATATCCTAATAGATACAGATTAAATCTTAATTATCCGGTAAGTTTAAATTGTAGTTTCAATAACTGCACTTTTAAGGCAAGCTCTGA
>JAEZUI010000062.1 GCA_023421115.1 Bacillota bacterium
AATAAATTGGTAGCACACATAAACCGTCTCACCTAAGACAGCTATACCAAAATATTAAAATATGATTATATCTTACTTCTCCGTGCACGCTTATGCATTTTGATTGTACAGCACTAAGCTTGCCGAACGCCATTCCACCTTTCATAATCAAACCATTACATTTAAATATATTGTAGCAATGTTACCATTTTATGTCAATGTACAGTTCTGATTTTCAGTTCAATACAATACCTTACTTGAAAATAAATTTCTTAAAAGTTATAATATGGAAAATGGTATAAAGGATTTATAAAGATAACAGTGGAAAGGAGAACTATTAAATGGAAATTGTGAAGGTGATTGATAGCGATAAAACAAAGTACATGGAATTGCTACTTATTGCAGATGAACAAATAAGTATGATAGAAAAATATTTGTATCGTGGTGAAATGTTCGCCTTGTATGATGATGATGTTAAAGCACTTTGCGTTGTAACAAAAGAGCAAGACAGCGTTTATGAAATCAAGAATATTGTTACTGTTCCTAAATATCAACGAAAAGGATATGGACAATATCTAATCTCATTTATTGCTGATTACTACAAAAAGTCTGGGAACGAGTTATATGTTGGAACAGGCGATAGCCCTATGATACTTCATTTCTACGAGAAATGCGGATTTTCAAAATCACACATAGTTAAAAACTTTTTTGTAGACAATTACGACCACCCTATGTATGAAAATGGACAACAGTTAGTGGATATGATTTATTTGAAAAGACAACTATAAAATGGAGATTGTGTTGTACAACTGAGATCTTAAAAACCATTGTTAAACGAATCTCCCCTAGTCAAGACCACCGGCTTAGCCGGTGGATTCCTAGTCACGAATGCATCTAGTTAGGGAGCTAACCCCTGTAAAACCTTAATTTGTTTCCTCCCCTCTTCTAACCACACTGGTTCCACTTCTTCTCCGATACCTTCTACTTTACTACCATAATAGCCTGATGATCCAATAAACTCCCCATTCTGATCAAGAATATTTTCCTCATATCCATATGACTGTGCCTCAGGCCTACCTCCTATGATAAATATGTGTGTATTCCCTTGTGAATCCTTTACCTCACCAATATATGACTTTGTTTCTGATATAAGATTGGTAATATCCTTCTTGCTTCCTTCCTTCGTGTAATATAGCCTTCCATCCTCAAGAACAACTGGGGGATTTTCCAAAGCATTCATTTCAATTGTCTGTGATATTTCTCCCGTTTCCTCATTGTGAGATTCCGTTATACCGCTTCCATTAAAAAAAGCATAGATAAATGGAAACACTTTTTCTGATGATGCAATTACCACTGTCGATATAGAAATGCCACTAATCACAAAAACTAATGCAGCTACTGCAACTTTCTTCAGAACGGAATATTGCTTTCTGTTTTGTATATATTCATCACTACTTATTTTATCTATAATCCTTTTTCTATTCTTTTTTATTTCAACCTCTGATAATTTCTTCACTTCATATTTTCTAAAATCTGTGTGAATTTTATTACATACTTCGTACATTTCCTTATTCATATATTCTACCTCCTTTAGGTGATATAACATTTACTTTTCAGCAATTTCATTCTATAACTTCTGGTTTATCTTTATGAAGCATTCTCAACTTTTTCTTTCCTCTAGACACCCTCTTATAGATTAAATTCCGATTTAGTCCTGTTGTCGCTACAACCTGTTCCATCGGCTCCTCATATGCATAAATTCTTATCATTAAGTCTCTATCCACTTCTGATAAACAAGATAGAATGTTTTCCGTTTCCTCTGTTATAATCTCTTCTAAAAGTCCTATTTTATCTTCACTTAATATCTGTATACACTCATCTTCAAATTTCGTTTCTTCTAAGTGTCTTTTATATTTCCGTAGATAATCAATTGCTTTATTACGTGTAACAGCAGCAATCCAACTTTTAAACTCGTTTATTGTTTCATTATAACTTCCAATATTGTACCAAACACCTAAAAAGACATCATCAAAACATTCTTCGTTTTTATCCTCCATTAGATACAGATGTTTTCTAATAATCGCATTCACTAGACCTCCATATGTGTCTATAATATAATTTAATGATTTTGGATTATGCCTTCGTAACTCCTGCAGAAAATTTCTCTCATCTACTTTCATAAATTCTCCTTTCGTCAAGTATTCTTTCATACGTGGTTAACTCCGTATACCTATTAATACGAATGTAATTTGCTATATCTGACCATTTGTATATAATTTTAAGTTTCAAAGCAAAAAGAGACCACTCATTCTCTATAAGCAATGTTTCTTGCGAAACACAGAAAATAAGCAGTCCCTCTTCGACATTTAATTTGTATATTTATTAAGCAGCTTATGATGCTGACTTATTCTCAAAATCAAAGTGATAAAACATAGCTCCATGATCAATTCTAAGTGTGCCTTTCGTCAAATAGATAGCTAAAATACAACAATTCTCATCATTCTCATTGTTAGCAAAATCATACCATTCAATAAAGGCATTACGTAGTTTATTTCTTATTTCAGCATTGTTTGGATCCAACACCCAACCTAAATTTTTCCCGATTCCACTACTAAAAAAATCTTCAAAATTAACTGAAATGGATACTTCTGGGTTGGCACTAATTTCTTTCATTTTATTTGATTGTGCGTATGTAACAATGTAAAATACCCCATCTTCATAATATGCATCTACATCACGTACGCAAGGACGTGGTTTGCCATCTTCACTCAGTTCCAGTGAAATTGTAGCAAGAGAAATTACATTGTCTTTGCTATTCCCAAATCTTTCGTTAAGTATCTTAATTCCTTCTTCATATTTGCTCATCTCTGGGCCTCCTATTTTTATTTTTTTATTTAAAGAGCTGGGCGAACCCCACCCCTATTGTGATCATTCTTAGGTATTGTATATTTGTCCCAAAATCATGGTATCACCTCTTTATACTTTATTATACCTTTTTTTACCAGTATATCAACCAATTTTAAGTTGCAAATTCCAATCTCTTTTTTAGGACATATGAGTGATCACGAAAGATACTGTAGATTGTTATCTATTTGTGGTGTTTTTCCAAAGTAGTTTTTTGAAAATATTGCATTTATAGGTATTTAAACTTTTAACAATGTATGTCCATTATACTTAATTCGTAATAACTTATCTAGATAAAGAAAAAGGCGGTGTTCCGATGGGTTTATCGCCTTTTCATATTTCTTTAATAAATCTGTCTTATCATTAAAATTATTTACTATAGTAAAACAGAATGTACTCTTTCAAGTGATTTCATAATCCGCAGGTGAACTAAATTGAGAAAAATGTAGTCTTAAGCTATTAATTTTTTTAATTATTAATCTAGACAATTCAACCGGATGTACGGATAATATGGTTTTTCCATACCCGATAAAGTAATTCGCAATAAAGTCTTCTTCTCCAAGATTGTAAAACCCACGAATAAAAAATCGTTCATTTTCGGAATCTAATCGCATGGAAGGATAATGTTCTTTTTCATATAGGTCTACTCCTTTCTTTGACACTAAAACTTCAAACTCTATTGCATCAGGAGCCTTAAATAACATATCCCCATACTTTTCAAATTCATTCAATGATAATGCCAAATAATTGCTATTTTCATGAAGATCAATAACCTTGTCACACCGCAACACTTGTATTTTCTCTGTTTTAAAATTATAACCAGTAGCATACCATTGACCAAAGTTTGCTGATATATCAAAAAATTGTATAATATAGCTATTTTCAGTCTCTCTTTTTCTATACTTCACTTCGCATACTTTTTCATCTATGGCATATTGCAAAATATCCTTTAAATATCTACAATGATTATTTTGTGAAATAGATCCTAATTGAAATACTTTTTCTGCTTTTCTAAGCAGTTCAACTTTGCTAGGAGAAAGGCAAGTTTCGAATTTCTGTTTTAATTTTTCCACACTTAAATGAAACGGGGTAGACTCATAAGCCCTCAAAGTAAGCATGGAAAAATATAAAGCAAACACCTCATCAATATTAAAAACAATGGGAGAGAGCAACCGATTTTGAAGAATTCCATAGTATCCATTTCTGCCTGGTTGAGAATATATTGGCATTCCTATTTCTTCTAATGATTGTATGTCTCTGAGTGCCGTACTTTTTGAGATATCATATCGTTGTATTATATCTTTTAAATTAAAGAAATTTTTATCGTTTAGATATAACAGCATATCATTTAGGCGTTCTGACTTATTGATAATAATACACTCCTTTAAATTCACTAGTTTTATAAATGGTATCACAATATGAAACCTTTTTGTAGTATACTTCAATTACTTGGGAAAAGAAAGGAGAATACAACTTTATGAAAAAAATATTTTTGGCATCATCATTTAAAGATGTTGTAAATATCTTTGCGAATTTCGAAACTGATCTAATAGGCAAAAAAGTAACCTTTATCCCAACAGCAAGTATAGTGGAAAAGGTTGTCTTTTATGTATCATCTGGAAGAAAGGCACTTGAAAAAATGGGACTTGTTGTTGATATACTCGATAT
>JAEZUI010000121.1 GCA_023421115.1 Bacillota bacterium
TACAGGTATTCAATGTGAGGAAATCTATTATAGGAATAGAAAAATCGAGCAAAAGTGATACTGAAAAAGCTCAACTTATAAACCTCGAAATTAAGAGACTTATGAATATAATAAAAGAGACACTAAGTATAGTTGATGATTTATCAAGAAGTAAAGAAATTCTTGGATCAGATTTGGAAAAGATATTATTAGTTTTAAATAATATTTCAGAATATTTGTATAATAAATATGGAGAGTATGAAAAAGTCAGCAAGGAGGTTTTTATTATGTTAAAAACATTAGTTGATCCAGTGGTTATGAATGAAGGAATAGAAAAAGGAATAGAAAAAGGCATAAAAAAAGGAATAGAAAAAGGAATAGAAAAAGGTGAATTGAAAAATCAGCAGAGGTTAGCATTAAAACTTTTAAAAAAGAAGTTAAAGGATATTCCTTCAGATATTGAAGAAACAATTAATTGTATTGACGATATTGATGTCTTAGAGAAGGTTATAGATAATATTTTTGATATTAATTCAGTAGATCAGGTTAAGGAAATGCTTAAAAAGGATTAAAAATACCAACGTAAGTTATTACTTTATTTATGCAATAATAAAAAAACCACTAAGGGCTAATTAAAAAGTAAAGTGCCACGGTGGTTTTATTTATTGCTAAACCTCAAAGAAGAAAATATAGCTTTTACAACAAATATAAATGTGCCTAAAATTAAACCAACCTACAAAAAAAAACGAATTGACATACAATTATACTTATTATATTATTTTTGATTCGCTATATGTTTCTGAAGATTAAGGGTAAGGAGATAATAAAGATGATACAAAAAGTAAGGGAATTTTTTCGATATGCAATAAAAAGTCCTTTTTTAGTTTGTATGTTTTTTACCATGATATTTATATTTTTAGTTTTTTTTATTATGGATTACTCTATAAATAGTTTGTTTGGAGAAGAAGACACAATAAATGAAACAACGATAATGACTGAATATGGAGATGATTTTGTGTTAGTTGAAAAAAGTTTTTATATCAAACAAGCTGAATACTATGTTGAGGTTTACAGGGGCAAAAAAACAAAGAAGAATTTTGTTGCAAAAGCATTTAAAGAATATGAAAAACAACCAATAGATATAAAAAGTATATATAAGTCTGATGATATAACCTGTTACTCTTTTCTTAATGAAATATTATATAAGCAAAAAGACATGAAAACTTTTGGTTGTATTAATATAATAGCGTTTCGAACTATAAAAGTAGATGAATATTTGATGTTTGTTCCAGTTGCACAGAAATTTATGAGTGAAAATGATTGGAAATGGATTGTGGTATTTAGTGAATTTATGGTAAGATTAAATGATGATTATACAATAAAGCTATTGCAAAGATACGCTAGAAATGATATTACTGATGACGAAATTAATAAAAATCAGAATAGCGGATATACAAAAGAGGCAATGCAAAAGTTTAGCAGTGATATATTATCTAAATACAATTTGAATAAGTTATGAACATGCAGTTATCTTTGGATTTTGGATGACTTTATAGTACAATCCAATAAAATTAATTATTCTCAGCCTCGGCCATAAGCCGGGGCTGTTTTTTGTTTTTAGTAGACAGCCATAAACCAAACATGGAAGCTATATAGTATCTATATCAATGGTACAATGGTAAACCATGCTTACCAGTATAAAAAATTACCGTCATTTCTGACGGTAGGAGTTTGTTTGTTTTTTATCCTTATTCAAACCTAAGTCAATTATTATTTTACCGTCCTCAAACGTAAACAATTTCAAATTATGTGGGTTCATCTGTATCCCGTCATCAACAATATTTGTCCTGCGATACACAGAAAGTAACAGACCGATAAGTATCATGTTTGCTAAAAATCCCTTACCACCAAATGAGATAAACGGCAGAGTTAACGAAGAGAATATTGTGAAAATCCCCAAGTTAGAAATAACATATAGAACAAATTGGCTTGTAAGAGCTATACATGCTGAAAATGATAGTAAATAACCAAAGGAATTCTTTTGCTTAGTTACTGAAATAAACATTCGTACAATAAAAACAGAAACTATTCCAATGATAATAAGCCCTGCAGCAAAGCCCAGACGTCCAATTATATAAGTTAATGAAAAGTCTGTATTCCATCCGGGAAGCAGCTGGTGAATAGGTATATTTTCAAATTCGCCTTCAAAAACTGCTTTGCCAAAAGTCTGGGAGGTCTGTATTATTCTTTTCACCATAAGAACATGAAACCCTTGCCCATTAGGATCAAGCTTTGGATTTAGCATTACTGAAATTTTGTTTCTTCTGATAGGAGATTGGAAAAATAAAAATAAAGTTAACAAGATAAAAGTAATAGTTGTGGGAATGTATACAATAGCAAGACTGATCTTTTTATTTCCTATAAAGCAACCTTTTATAATAGCAAGGGTCAGTATTATCAAGCACGAAACAGAGAGTATAACGAAAGCTGAAACTTTTGGTGCAATGAGGCAAAGAAAAGCAGCACCCCCATAAAATAATCCACATATGATAATGCCAAAATAGCCTTTTCCTCTAAAACTGTATATAACTCCTGCAAAAATGGGGATAAAAAGCAAAGCAAAATAATAAATATGTGGATAAGTTCCGCAATAAGGCTGTGAAAAATAAAAATAAACTATAGCTATTCCAAAAAGTGTAAAATATAAAAGTCTTGAATAGCGTGCTATAAGCGTATAATCTAAAAAGTATGCAAAAGCGAAGGCAAATAGCCCAATTGGTGCATATATAAGAAACTTTAAAAAACTACTCGAACCCTGTGTGCTTACTCCTGAAATCAAAAACTGTAAAGCTCCGCCTATTAGAACCAAAACTGCAACCAGTGAAAGTATAGACCATTCTGTTTTAGGTCTATGTGCTTTATCCAACTCTTTCCCCACCAGAACTGGGTCACCCATCTGTTCTATAGCCTTTGCCACGGCAAATTCATGAAGAAATATAATGGAATCTAAGATATCTAAATAACAAATTATCAAAATAAAAACTGGAATAACAAATATATAAAAGCATTCCAGTTTTTGTTTTGCGTGCGCATGTTAAAT
>JAEZUI010000133.1 GCA_023421115.1 Bacillota bacterium
TTAGTGTCAAATGACGCAATTACTTGACCTGAGCATTAGAAGCTGTTGCCGAAAGCTTGATAATTTGAAGCAAAAATGCCACGGATGGCATTTTTAGCGTCTCGGGACAGGATGTCCCATAGACGCGGCGAAAATTATCAAGCTGAGACTACAGATTCTATGCGAAGGTCACGTAATGGAGTCGTTTGACACTAAAACAATAGGTACTCCCTCTTAATCCAGTTTCCAAAATCCCAGTACCACCAATTTGTAAAGCCAATCTCAAATCCATAAAAGACAAAACCGTAACCCCAGACCAATAGGATTACGGTTTTAGCTAAACTTCATATGAAAGTCACAAGTCAAGCCACTTTTAATAAGAAATACCCCTTTGCTTAACCCAACCTAGTCTTTCCGAACAACCACCTGATTCCTTAACATTGCCCACATACTTTCATCTTCCATTCCAAGCCTCCAAAGCGCAATCCCTTTAATCCCAAGATCCCATGCAAGCTTGATTTTCGCATAAATACTCTGAGCGTTTTCAAACCATACTTCATGACGGTTCCCCTGAGCATCAACATAGGCAAACATAGGAGTCTGAGTCTCCTCATCAAATATAACCTCTTTATTATACCTATTCGCAAGATTCATTGCCATGTCATATGTAACATATGTATTTCTACCGGTAGTAAGATTGAAATCAAATCCAAATACCGATACTGCTCCAACAACTTTTTCTTTAGGCATTTTTGTAATTGTATATCTCAATACTCTTTCCATCCAGCCAATAGAAACTACCGGACCGGGACCACTGCCAGGCCAACCGTGCTCATTATATAGCATAGCAACAAATTCATCCACTGCATTTCCTATTGCACCATAGTCAAAGGGATCGGAAAATGGATTAAAAGGTTCATCGCTGACCCTTGAAGGTATAGACGCCGAGAAGAAATACCCTCTTGGCCTTAAAACTCTTGCAATCTCTTGATAAAGCAGAGAAAGATTAGCACTGTCTTCAATGAAAACATCTTCAATATCAATGTTGACACCGTCAAAATTGTATTTCTCTATCAGCCTTAAAAGGTTGAAGGCAAAAGCAGTTCTGTTTTGCGCATTCGAAACCAGAACCTTAACAACATTTTTAGCAAGTGTTGTTCCTCCTGGTCTATAAAGCAGGTTGTGCACCACTGGGAATATTTTAACATTGTTCCTGTGGGCAATTGCAACAAGGTTTCGTATGTCCTGTTCGGTAAATTCTCCGAAGTTTTCAATGGTAGTTGGGTTGTTTGCGCTTATCCTGAACATAAAAAGGCCGGTTTGAGATATCTCTCCAAGATTATTTGTAAAGGAGGCAAAAGAACTTGGAAGTGCGGGACCTTCCTCGAGAGTATAGAATCCTAGAATGCTTGTAATTGGCTTGTCACCGCTGTAAGCTCTGAGGGTCACAACAGTTCCTGAAATCCAAGCTTCATTACCGTTATGCAACCGCACTTTATACCATCCGTTACTAGAACCGATAACCGGAAGCTTTGCATTTCTAACCATGCTTGTAACTACACTGAAATTTGTACCGGGTCCGCTTCTTATATTTGCCAAATTTACATTGACAATAACCTCAGTGTAAAGAGGTATTCTTAAAGTTTGACCTATTCTTATTTGAGTACTCGTAAGATTGTTTAGTGCTTGAATACTTTCAACTGTTGTATTATACCTTCTAGCAATCAGGTATAGGGAATCACCGGCTTTAACGGTATAAACTATTGGTCTTTGAATATCTGTGGGAATATATAAACGCTGTCCGATATAGATTAAATTGCCTGAAAGCCGATTTGCCTGTCTGATTTGCTCAACAGATACTCCGAACTTTTGGGAAATAAGATATAAAGAATCTCCCGGCTGTACTGTATACATCATAATCATTCATCATTCCTTTTTTTAAAATTATCATGTCACAACCAGTATATTCAGAAAGTACCTTAAAAGTTCTAAATATAATTCAATAGCTCCCATAGACGTCGCAAAAAATTACAAAATAAAAAAGTACGTTTATTACACATTTAATAATGGTGCGTATAATAAACGTACTTGCTTTTAATTTCCATACAATAAGGTTTTTAATTATAACTTACTATGAATTCTTCAGTTTTTCAGTCAACTTGTAACCTAAAACCATTAAACTATCACTTAAGTGAACATTTTCGATAATGACATCGTAAGGAATTTTCAAATCCATAGGTGAGAAATTCCACAACCCCTTTATACCTAAACGAGCAACTCTGTCTGCAACTATAGGAGTTTGATCGTAAGGAACACACAGCATTGCGATGTCAACTTTATTGTTTTTTACAAACTTCTCAAGATTATTGAGATCTATAACTTCAAGGTCGTTAATTTTTTGTCCTATCAAATCAGGACTGACATCAAAAACGCCCTTGAGCATAAAACCTCTTTTTTCAAAATTTGTATAATTTGCAAGTGCTTGCCCCATATTACCTGCACCAATTATTATATATCCAAACCTATCATTAACTCCAAGAATATTTCCTATTTCGTTATGGAGGTATTCAACATTATATCCATATCCCTGTTGCCCAAACCCACCAAAACAGTTTAAATCCTGACGTATTTGTGAAGCGGTAATGCCCATTCTGATACTTAACTCTTTAGAAGAAATTCTTGTAATCCCTAACCTCAGTAAATCGGATAAATACCTATAGTATCTGGGCAAACGTTTTATTACAGCAATAGATATCTTCTTGTCCACGCTCATTACATTCACCTCAATTTAAATATGTTTGGGATTGAATTATGCGAATCCCTTCTATATTGCCTTAACTCTCACTGATACTTGATTATATCATCTTTGTTATTTTATTGTCAATATTGCCTAAAGGCATCATTTCTGCTACAATTTAATACGAAAATAGTTTCGCTGTATTTAAAGACGCAAAACGGAAATTACCTAAAGTGTAAGGTGTGAAATAAATGATCTTATTAGGGAGTAATAATATATCTATCTCCTTTGGTACTAAGCAAATTTTGGAGAATGCCACTTTTAGTGTCCAGGATACCGATAAAATTGGCGTAGTAGGTGTTAATGGAGCAGGAAAGTCCACTTTGTTTAAAATAATTACATCAAGCTATACTGCTGATTCCGGTGACATATATTTTGCTAAAGGATGTAAAATAGGATATCTTGCGCAAAATTCAGAGCTTGAGTCATCAAATAGTATTCTTGAAGAAGTGTTGTCTGCTTTTTCTCATCTAATTAAAATGGAAGAACGGATTAAGGAACTGGAGAAACTTATAAGCTCTGAAAAAAACGAAGAAAGGCTCTCTTCTTATATGAAGGAGTATGCCAATCTCTCAGACAGTTTTTCACGTAATGGCGGATATGAGTACAACAGCAGATCAAGGGGGATCCTAAAAGGACTTGGGTTTAGAGAAGAAGAATTTGATCTTAAAACAAGCAATTTAAGCGGAGGTCAAAAAACTCGTCTTGCTATGGCAAAACTTTTGACAGAGGAGCCTGATCTGCTTCTCTTAGACGAGCCTACAAACCATTTGGATATAAATGCGGTTGAGTGGCTGGAGGATTTTCTTATCAATTACAGAAAAGGTATTATGATTATTTCCCATGACAGGTTCTTTTTAGACAGGACAACAAATAAAACTCTTGAAATAGAAAATTGCGAGTGTAAGCTCTATAACGGAAACTATACAAATTACGTAAAGCAAAAAGAGCAGGACAGGGAAATTCAACAAAAGCACTATGAGCTTCAACAAAAAGAAATTGCAAGAATGGAAGCGTTTATTGAGCAACAGAGAAGGTGGAACAGGGAGAAAAATATAGTAGCTGCTGAAAGCAGGCAGAAGGCCATTGACAGGATGGAAAAGCTGGATAAACCCAAAAATCTTCCTGACAAAATCAAAATTGATTTCAAAATTGATATGCAAAGTGGAAATGATGTTTTATCAGTGGACAAACTTTCAAAGGAATACCCTGGAAGACCGCTGTTTAATAATTTGAGTTTTAAAGTTAAGAAAAGTGAGAGGGTATTTATATTAGGTCCTAATGGATGTGGGAAATCTACTCTGCTTAAGATTTTAACAGGCAAAATGGAAGAGTATTCAGGAAGTTATAAGTTTGGGCACAACACAAAAGAAGCTTTTTACGATCAGGAGCACTCAGGGCTTTCCTTAAACAATACAATAATAGACGAACTCTTAGAGGCAAGTGATAATCTTTCACAGACTGATATAAGAAATGCTCTCGCAATGTTTCTTTTTAAAGGGGACGATGTTTTCAAGGAGATAAACAAGCTTAGTGGTGGAGAGAAGGGAAGGATCTCGCTCTTAAAGATTATGCTGTCGGGAGCAAATGTTCTTATTCTAGATGAGCCTACAAATCATCTTGATATCAATTCAAGGGAAATTTTAGAGAGTTCACTTTCTGATTACGAGGGAACTCTTATTATAGTTTCCCATGACAGGTATTTTATCGATAAGCTTGCAACAAGGATTGTTGAACTTAGCAAGGATTCATATATTGATTACTTGGGCAATTATTCCGGTTTTAAGCAGTATAAAGGAAGGATTGATCTTGAATCAAAACCGGATTCACAAGTTGAAAATGCTTCTTATGCAAAGCTTTCGCATATTGCGACTAAAGAGGAAAAAGCACGTAGAAGGAAACTGGAAAAACAGTATTCCGATACTGAAAAAGAGATTGCGAACTTAGAAAGTTCTATTGAAAACATAAAAGTTGAAATGCAGTCGGGGGAAGTATTAAGTGATCATGTAAAGCTCAGTGAATTACACAGTAAGCAGGAGCAAATGGAAAACAGACTTGAGGAGCTCTATGAGCTATGGGAATCTCTAGCAATTGAAATAGAGGCTTAAGAAATAAAAAGCAAAAGCTACGGAAACCTTATTTCCGTAGCTTTTATATTATGTCGAAGTGATTTTATATACTGCAAAATATCATATTTTCTGCCTAATTACTAAAACTAAAGTCTATTTATCACTGAGATAAATTCAGGGTAAGCAATATCTAAAACTTGTGTTTTTCTTATCATTGTTTCGCCTTCAGCTACAAGTCCTGCAACACACAATGCCATTGTTATGGCTGGATGATTGTACCCTTCAACGATTGTACCTGTTAATGTTTTGACACCTTCAATTATCATTCCGTCTTCTGTTTCTTGTACAATTGCTCCTAACTTTAAAAGCTCTGTATTGAGCATTTTTAGTTTGCCAGATTCTTTTAATTTAAAGCCTTTTAAGTTGTTGATGACAGTTTTTCCTTTAGCCATAGTTGCAGCAACTGCTATTATCGGAATTTCATCTATAAGCCTTGGGATAAGATCTCCTTCTATTGTTACAGCTTTTAACTGAGATGATACAACTCTTATATCTGCGACTTTTTCATTACTTACGTTACGTTCGTTTAGTATTTCGATTTTTGCACCCATTGATCTATACACATCAATAATTCCTGTTCTTGTAGGATTGACACCTACGTTCTTTATTATTATATCGGAATTGGGTACTATCAGACCGGCAGTCATAAAATAGCTTGCAATTGAAATGTCACCGGGTACTTCTATGTTTTGAGCATAAAGATTTTCAACATTGTGTGAAGTTACTTCCAATCCATTTACAGTTATGTTTGCCCCAAAATAGTTTAGCATAAGTTCGGTATGGTCTCTTGATTTAACAGCTTCAACTACTTTAGTATTACCTTGTGCATAGAGCCCTGCTAATAGAAGCGGAGATTTGATATTAGTGTCCCTTAATGAAAGATGGTGAGTCTGACCGTTTAACTTTGACGGAAAAATGGTGAGAGGGCACAAATTACCATCGTCTCTTCCGTTGATTATTGCTCCCATATCCCTAAGAGGCTTAACCACTTTCCCAATTGGTTTTCTGACAGAAGACTCATCTCTGGTCAATACCGAATTAAAGGGTTGACTTGCCAGTACTCCAAGAAGAAGTCTTAAAGCAGTTCCAGACCTTCCGGCATTTAAGGTTGTTGATGGAGGGTTTAAGCCATAAAGGCCATTGCCATGTACCTTGATCTTGTTATTAGCGAGAATTTCTATACTAACGCGCATTTTTCTAAAACAGTCAATTGTACTTAGACAATCTTCTCCCATTAGGAATCCATTGATTTCAGTTGTTCCCTTAGCAAGAGACCCTAAAAGTATCGCTCTGTGAGATATGGATTTATCGCCAGGGACTGTTATTTCGCCTCTCAAAGAATCCCTTTGTTCAATTAACACACTGTATTCCCCCATTCCTTTAGTAAGTGAGTTGTACATTTGTAACTTAAGTTACAAAGCACAAGGTGTAATTGCAGCTACATTGTAAGTTAAATCTTCGGATGCTGAGCATATGTTAAACATTGCTTTTAAAACTGTTTGAAGGTAAGTTAATAATATAACTATGCAAGAACCGTAATACTATTCTTCTTAAAATGCAATTTACTTTAGGTCATTTGATATTAAAGTTTATAGACCTTATATCCATGGTCTGACAACAAAATTACAGCATTTTTAACACTATCGGAATCCGGAAGGGTAATCCTTAGGCACCCCTGTTCAAACTCTCTGCTATTTGAAACGTTAATATTTTTAATGTTAACACCATTATTGCCAAGTATTGTTGCAATTTCACCGATTATGCCCGGTTTGTCTACAATATCAACTATAATCTCATGTAGAGATATAAGCAATCCTTTCCGGTTGTCCGGCAACGAGTCCCGTAATTCTTTGGCTGTTCTGAAATAGGCATTTATACCTTTTGCATCATTATTATCCATATGCTGTTTGAATTCGTATAATGTTTCAACAAAGGACTCTAAAACTCCTTTAATTTTTTGCGTATTGCTTAATACTACATTTTCCCACATTTCAGGGCTAGAGGATGCAATTCTTGTTATATCTTTAAAACCACCGGCTGCTAGGGTTTGCATCTTGCCATCAGGATAATCGGATTTACCTACTAAATTTACCAATGCCGATGCGATAATGTGTGGAACGTGACTTATTGTAGCGGCAACAAAATCATGTTCGTCTGCATCGCTTATTATGGGTATTCCGCCTATGTTCTTGACTATATTTTTCATAATTTCAATATCGGTTTCTTTGGTACGTATAGTCGGCGTTAAAATATAATATGCATTTTCAAACAAATGTGATAAACTTGATGTAAAACCTGACTTTTCAGTACCTGCCATCGGATGTCCGCCTATGAAACAAGGCGGGTTATCCATTGAATTGACATAGTTTACAATTTCGGATTTAGTGCTTGCAACATCAGTAATTATACATTTGTCATTAACCTTTTCAGTAAGTTTCTCAATGTACTCAATTGTATTTTTTACAGGCGTACAAATAAAAATCAAATCCGAATTATATACATCCTCATTTATTTCAGTATATCCTTTACAAATATATCCTTCTGACAACGCCTGACTTATACTTTGATTGCTCAAGTCCACAGCTTTTATCTCAGAAATACTTGCACGTTCCTTTAGCGCTTTTGCCAGAGAGCCCCCAATAAGTCCAAGGCCAATAACAGTTACACTATTGATCTTCATGTTTGAACTCTCTTCCTAATATTTCGGCAATTTTCGCAATATCTTTACATAAATCGTTAAAATCATCTGGTGTTAACTGTTGAGCGGCATCTGATAATGCACATTTAGGGTTCGGGTGAACTTCAATTATCAAACCATCAGCTCCAGCAGCTATAGCTGCCTTCGAAAGAGGAAGAATATATTGTGCTTTACCGGCTGCGTGGCTTGGGTCCACAATTATCGGCAAGTGGCTCATATTTTTTATTACTGGAACAGCACTTATATCTAAAGTGTTTCTTGTCGCAGTTTCAAAAGTTCTTATGCCTCTTTCACAAAGTACTACATTGTAATTTCCTTCATTCATAATATATTCGGCAGCATTAAGCCATTCATCAATGGTAGTTGCAGAACCGCGTTTAAATAAAACTGGCTTTTTTGAACGTCCGATTTCTCTTAGCAATTGAAAATTTTGTACATTTCTTGCCCCTACTTGAAACATGTCGACATATTTGTCAGCAATCTCAACAGCTTTTTCACTGGTAACCTCAGTTATTATATTTAATCCGGTTGCATCTTTGGCTTCCTTCAACAGCTTTAAACCTTCTTCTTCTAAACCTTGAAAGGCATAGGGAGAAGTTCTGGGCTTAAAGGCTCCGCCGCGCAAAAATTGGGCACCGGATTTTTTTACTGCTAACGCTGAGGCTATTATTTGGTCATGGCTCTCTACAGCACAAGGGCCTGCCATTATAACTAATTCTTTACCACCAATTTTAACACCATTAACATCGACAAGACTTGGTTCAGGTTTAAAGGTTTTACCAGCCAATTTAAATGATTCCACGATAGGTACAAGTTTTTCAACTCCGGACATTAACTCTAAGGGAATATCACTTAGCTTTCTTTTATCACCTATAACACCTATAATTGTTCTTTCAGAGCCTTGTGAAATATGTACTCCAAGCCCTAAAGAACCCAATACTTTTGAAATTTCCTGTATGTCACTATCTTTAGAATTGGATTTCATTACTATTATCATAAAATATTCCGTCCTTTCTAGTTCTGATACTGATATCTAATCTTACATAATTTAAGACTTGTACTTCTTATGCCTTGTGGGCTGCATTTCCCAAACTATATATATTTTACAGACCTTTATCTATAAATCCTAATTTTTAGGATAATGAAAATTTCGAAGACCAGACAAATACTTATAGCAAAATGCAGAACGCTTGTTACTTTCTTTTAATTTACAATGATAATATAGAATTGTCAATAAGAATAACACATATAAGAGTGGTAGAAATGTTATTCATTATTTACACATTTTAGTATATATATTATAATGTGATAAGGAAGCTTGCAAGACTTAGGTGATTCCAAAAAAATAACTGTTCAATTGGTGTTTCAAAAAAGCTGATTTTATTGGGTTTGAACTATAAATTTTGACTAATGAATTTTTTGAAACACCTTAGATCAAAAACTTTTTTTGGGAAGAGGAAATTTTCAATATAAATAGAATATTAATGTTAATAGAATAATAGTGCTTGTTTATTAAAGTCTAAAAGTTTGTACGAAATTCTTCATAACCTGTAATTGGTTTTAAATAATATATTAAATATTAAAGGGGGAATTGGTATGAGAGACTTTACTTCTGACAAAATCAGAAACGTCTGCCTGATCTCGCATGGAGGGGCCGGGAAGACAACCCTTGCTGAAGCAATGCTGTTTAACTCAGGTGCTTTAGAAAGGTTTGGACGGGTTGAAGATGGAACTACTACATCGGATTTTGACCCGGAAGAAATAAAGCGTAAGAACTCTACTAGCACATCAATATGTCCTTGTGAATGGAACGATCACAAGATCAATGTAATTGACACTCCCGGGTATTTTGATTTTGTAGGAGAAGTTAAACAAGGTATCAGAGTTGCTGACAGCGCAATTATTGTGGTGCCTGCCAAAAGTGGGGTAGCAGTTGGAACTGAAAAAGCCTGGGCATATGCAAATCAAAATAACCTCCCTAGATTAGTTTTTGTAAACGGTATGGACGATGAAAATGAAGACTTTTTTAAAGTACTGAATCAACTAGTGGAGACATTTGGCAAAAACGTAGTGGCTTTTGAAATACCTATAAAGGAAGCAGGAAAATTCATAGGGTATGTTAATCTTGTCTCAATGACAGCAAAGAAGTTTGAGAACAATCAATTGGTAGATATAGATATACCTGACGGATTGAAAGACAAAACTGAAGAAATAAGGATCGCTTTGAAAGAGGCCGTGGCAGAGACAAGTGAAGAGTTAATGGCCAAATATTTTGACGGAATAGAGTTTACTGAAGAGGAATTTTCTAAAGGATTACATGATGGTATTAAAGAAGGAGCGTTAGTGCCGGTTTTCTGTGGTTCGGCATTAACAAACCGTGGTGTGAAATTTCTCATGGATTCAATAATAAAATTAATGCCTTCGCCGATTGAAGCTGGGTCGATTAGGGCAATAAAACACGGAAGTGATGCTGAAGTTGAATTGAAGGTACAACAGGATGCTCCGCTTTCTGCACTGGTATTTAAGACAATAGCAGACCCCTTTGTGGGTAAAATTTCTATGATTAGAGTATTTTCGGGAGTTTTAAAGTCGGATTCTACAGTTTATAATACGACGACAGAGAAAACCGAAAAAATTTCCCAGCTTTTCTTGTTAAGAGGGAAAAAACAGATACCGGTAAGTATGCTTGTAGCTGGAGATATAGGAGCAGTTGCAAAGCTTCAAAGTGTTAATACAAATGATACCTTATGTAGCCAGGCAAATCCAGTAGTATTGGACAAAATTGAGTTTCCCGAACCCGTCATATCAATGGCTGTTGAACCAAAGACAAAGGGAGATGAGGAAAAAATCGGAACCGGTCTCCATAAACTTCAAGACGAAGATCCTACCTTTAAGGTTTCATTAAATACAGAAACACATCAAACTATTATTTCCGGAGTAGGCGAAATACACCTCGATGTAATTGTGAGCAAACTAAAATCCAAGTTCGGCGTATCAGTAAATCTTACAGATCCTATAGTTCCTTACAGAGAGACAATAAAGAAGAAGGTTAAAGTTGAAGGGAAGCATAAAAAGCAATCGGGCGGACACGGACAATACGGACACGTTTGGATCGAATTTGAGCCGGGGGAAAATGAAGGCTTGACTTTTGAAGAAAAGATATTTGGAGGGGCTGTACCAAGGCAGTATTTCCCAGCAGTTGAGAAAGGACTTTTGGAGAGTATCAAAAAGGGAGTGCTGGCAGGATATCCGGTGGTTAACTTAAAGGCTACCCTTGTTGACGGATCATATCATGCTGTTGACTCCTCGGAAATGGCGTTTAAAATTGCAGCTCATTCGGCCTATAAAAAAGGCCTTGAACAGGCTACGCCAGTTCTACTTGAACCTATAGCACACGTTGAGGTTTATGTACCAGACAGTTATATGGGTGATATAATAGGTGACCTCAATAAGAGAAGGGGAAGAGTTCTGGGAATGAACCCGCAGGATGGAGGAATCCAACAGTTAATAGCCGAAGTTCCTCAGGCAGAAATGTTTAAGTATGCTACCGATTTGACTTCAATGACTCAAGGTAGGGGCAAATTTAAACTTTGGTTCGAAAGATATGAGGAAGCACCACCTAATGTGAGCCAAAAGGTAATAGAAGAATCCAAGAATCGATTGGAAGATAGCGAATTTGAATGACTTTTATAAGGCATTTTTGCAACAAAAGGGTTACTGCATTTCAATTTAAGCAGTAACCCTTTCTCTTAAAGCTTTCAAACGAAAAAAGAGCCGAAAACACTAAAACTGCGGGCCAAGCTTGTCGGATATTTCCCGGGAAGGATCGATGGGCTTTGGTATTTCTACAGTTGGAATATTAGGCTGTGGGTTTATTACGTTAGGATTCAGCCCTGGGTTATTGTTGTTAGGTCCAGGGATTGCAGGATTAGAATTGTTGGAATTGTTTATATTTTGTAAATTTTCCAAAGCCTTTTCTTCAATATCTCTCACGGTTATTAGCTCATGGGAGTTTATGCCGGACATCTTTTCCTTCTTTTCATCATTATATTTCTCTTTATCCTCAAAATATAATTCTATATTTAGGTCGAACTGTAAAGAAAGAAGGTATTCATTTAGTGCGTTCTCTAAGCTTTGTAAGTCGTTGTTTAGTTTGACTATATGGTAGAGAGCTTTTTGTGCATCTATTTTTGATAAAAGTTCAGAATACTTCGCAGAGTTATCGCTATTACTTTCAATGCTAGAGGGCTGGAAGTTAATACTTGAAAAGGTTTCTATTTCGTTAAGTTGAAGTATTACTCTGCTTAAATAGGATTCTGAAGAACGAATATCTTCTGTGCTGAATCCTTCTGACATCAGCTTGTTGGTATAGTCGGTTTCACTATTGGTGCTGTTATAAGTTGGAGTTGGACTGATAACAATTGAAGTAGGGCTAGTTGAAATTTGCGGTGCTTGATTTCGAGCACAGCCTCCTAGCAAAAATGTTATAGAGACAATTATAAAAGCAATATTTGTATAGATTCTTATCTTCATTATTATTCCTCGCATTACTATTTTTTTCTGATTTTAGTCGATATCAATTATTCTAACATTAGGTGATTCCAAAAAATAACTGGTCAACCGCCATTTCAAAAAAATGATTTGATGGTCGTTGTGACCTGAATCTTGTATAGGTTATTTTTTGAAATAGCCTTATAGAAGAATAATACAATAAATTTTTATTAGGTGCAATTGTGAAAATAGAAAACTTAAGTTGCTATTTACTGTAACTTAGCTATAATAAAGTAGTATAATTTAGCTTGTTTGATTAAGCATTTTGTGTTCTTATTTGTAGAAGTATTGATTGAAGATATTAGATATACAATGCGAAATATAGTAAAATAAGTTTGTGCTATTATTCTACTGAAGGAGAAACTTAAAATGGTAGATACTAAGAAAAAAGAACGTGTATGGGAGATAGATTTTTTAAGAGGCTTACTGATTTTATATATGATATTTATGCACCTTATGTATGATCTTCATTACATCTACAATATAAATATTAACTATGAAGGTGGAATACTCAATATTTCAAGGATTTTATTTTCGCCGTTTTTTATTATAGTATCGGGGATAAGTACAGCTTTTAGCCGAAATAGTTTTAAAAGAGGATTTGTGGTTTTTCTTGTCGCAATAGGTCTAACTTGCGTTACATATATTATGGACAAAGAAATGTTTATCGTATTTGGTATTTTGCATTTTATGGGGATTTGGATGATGATATCACCAATTTTAAAAAAGCTTTCAACCTTTTTGTTAATGGGTATGAGTGGAATTTTTATGGCAATTAGTGTAATAATGCCTAATATCAAAGTTACTCATAACTATTTATTTATGTTGGGATTCCATAATTCATCCTTTGCATCTCTTGATTATTATCCGCTTCTTGAATATGCCTGGGCTTTTTTATTGGGTATGGGTTTGAGTAGAATACTATATAAAGAGAAAAAAAGTATTTTTCCTTTTACCGTTAAAAGCAGGCTTGTGAATTTTATAGGAAGAAATTCGTTATACGTATATGTTGTACATCAACCCATAATATTATTGTTGCTTGAGTCTATTATGAGAATAATGCGCTAAAGAATTACCTTACCTTAAAAAGTTTCAAGTATACAAATACAGTCCTTTGAAAAAAATAAACTATGTTGAACTAAAAAATTATTATTTTTCAAAGGAGTGTGTTTTTTTATGGCAAATAAAAATAACAAAACAAATATCAAAGACGAAAGAATTGAAGATGTTACAATGTATGGAGAGTTTATAGCATCTTTTGACCAATGGATGACACCCGATAAGCAGAGAGAACGGGCAAGGCACTTAGCAGAGGTTACAAAAGAAATATCTCCAGATCTAAAAAATAAAACTGACAAGAAAAGAAGTAATTAGAAGTTAGGATAAATATATTCGAATATGGGGGATTTATTTTAATCCCTTGGGTATATTTGATTAATTTTTATGTATTGGTATGTTGAACTGGTTTTAGAAATATTTTATAATATTATTAAAAGTCAAAGAAAGTCAAAATCAAGAGAGAAGGTGATAGATATGGCAAAACTTAGCGATCTAATTGAAGCGTTTATAAAACAGTTAATCAGTGACACTGACGGTACTGTTGAAATTCAGAGAAACGAGCTTGCCAACCAGTTTAATTGTGTGCCTTCTCAGATAAATTATGTTATTGGTACCAGGTTTACTACCGAAAGAGGTTATTACGTTGAAAGCAGGCGTGGCGGTGGAGGGCATATAAGCATCCGGAGAGTTAGTATAGAGCATAAGGGCAAGAACTATCTTATGCACATTATCAATTCTATGGGAGATAATATTTCACAACATTCAGCGTTGGTATTTATAAATAATTTTATAGACTATAATGTTATTTCCGAAAGGGACGGATTGCTCCTGAAGGCAGCTACAAGTGACAAGGCTTTGTCACTTGTGCCTGTAGAGCACAGAGGAAATATAAGGGCAAGTATATTGAAAAATATGTTAGTCAGTCTGCTGGTATAGAAAAGGAGTGAGGCATATGCTGTGCCAGAATTGTCAAAAAAGAGTTGCAAACATACAGGTTACACAAATTATAAATAATAACAAACATGTTATATACCTTTGTGAACAGTGTGCAAGAGAAGAAGGAAAGATTATAGCGGGATCACCGCTTAGTGTGAACGACTTTTTTTCGGGCATGATGGGATTTCCCGTAAGGTCTTCGGTGGCTGAACAGCAGTTGATATGTGATAAATGCGGGATGAGTTACGAAGAATTTAAAAAGATGGGAAAGCTTGGTTGTGAAAACTGTTATCAAGTATACGGAGAAAAGCTGATGCCCATTTTGAAGCGATTGCACGGAAATCTACAATACCATGGAAAATTACCTAAAAGGGTATCGGAAAACGTTAAGGTTTCTAAGGAAATAGATGCTTTAAAGGAGCAATTAAATAGTGCAGTCAAAAGTGAGGAATATGAAAAGGCAGCTGAAATTAGAGATAAAATAAGGGTGTTAGAAAAAGATAGTGTTTGATAATATTTTGAGGATTTGGAGGTGATCTTGTGGAAGGATGGTATGTTGAAAAGGGTCCTGAATCGGATGTGGTTATGAGCAGTAGAGTGCGTTTGGCACGTAATTTTAGGGATTACCCTTTTCCTTTCAAGATGAACAGGGAAGAGGGAGAAAAAGTAATACAAAAAGTTAAGGATGCTGTTTTTAATAGTAGTTCAGCAACTACTGACTATGAATTCAAAGATATGCTTAAGATGGATCCCATTGATAAGCAGATTTTGGTGGAAAAGCATCTTATTAGTCCGAATTTAATGGTGGGAAGAGTCGCAAGTGCTGCAATAATAAGTAAAGATGAAAAAGTAAGTATTATGATAAATGAGGAAGATCATCTTAGAATCCAGTGTTTGTTTTCAGGCTTGCAACTTGATAAAGCCTGGGAACTTTGTGATAAAATAGATAGTCTACTTGAGGAGAATATTGATTATTCTTTCAGCGAGAAGTTTGGTTATCTTACGTGTTGTCCTACAAATTTAGGTACGGGTATTAGAGCTTCAGCTATGCTTCATCTACCGGCGCTTACAATGACTGGCTATATAAGAGGTATGTTGGAGATCTGTGGAAAGCTTGGTATTGCAGTTAGAGGAATTTATGGTGAAAACAGTGAAGCATTAGGCAATTTATTTCAGATATCAAATCAGATCACTTTAGGGCAATCGGAAGAGGAAATAATAAATAATATTACTAATATAGGAAAACAAATAATTAATCAGGAAAGAATGCTTAGATCAGAGATGTATAAGCAAAATCCTTTTAGGTTTGAAGATAAAATTTACCGATCTTTAGGTATATTATCTAATGCGAGAATTATTTCTTCAGAAGAGAGTTTTAAATTAATTTCCGATGTTAGACTTGGTGTTGATATGGGAATAATTAAAAATATTGATGTAACAAAGCTGAACGAAATACTTCTTAATATTCAGCCGGCAAATTTGCAGAAGAATTTTGAGAAGACTTTAAGCCCTGATGACAGGGATATTAAGAGGGCCGAAATGATACGAGAGAAATTAAGTTAAAATAGGGTGTTCTAAATGGAACATTATGGCGATAAATAAGGTAGTGTATTGGTGCGACAATTCGATACGAAGGAGGAGTTCAATATGTATGGACGTTTTACTGAAAAGGCAGAAAAGGCAGTGAGTCTCTCACAAGAGAGTGCAATGAATTTAGGTCATAATTATGTTGGAACAGAGCATTTACTGCTTGGTTTGATAAAAGAGGGAAGCGGAGTCGCGGCAAAGGTGTTGCAAAATCAAGGGATAACTGAAGATAAGGTACTTAAAGAAATAGAAGAGTTAATTGGCCATGGAGAGTCCACCGGGGAGCAACCTTTAGGCTTTACACCTAGGACTAAAAGGGTGCTTGAGCTGAGTTTTAGGGAAGCTAGAAGAATGGGTCACAATTATATCGGGACTGAACATCTTTTAGTAGGAATACTTAAAGAGGGTGAAAGTGTAGCCGTAAGAATTTTGATGGATTTAGGTTTAGAGCCGCAAAAGCTTTATTCTGAGGTCTTAAAAATGTTCTCTGAAGAGTCACCCGGTGCAACGGGGGTTCCAAAAAATAATGCCGCAAGTTCAAACACCCCGACTCTTAATCAGTTTGGAAGAGACTTAACTGATATGGCTAGAGAGGCAAAGTTTGATCCGGTTATTGGAAGAGATAAAGAAATTGAAAGAGTAATTCAAATATTGAGCAGAAGAACAAAAAATAACCCTTGCGTAATAGGTGAGCCGGGTGTGGGAAAGACAGCGATTGCTGAAGGATTGGCTCAAAAGATTGTTGAGGGTAATATACCGGAAATGCTAAAAGAAAAAAGAGTAGTAACTTTGGATTTGTCATCTATGGTAGCAGGTGCAAAGTATAGGGGTGAATTTGAGGAAAGACTTAAAAAGGCCCTTGAAGAGATTAAGAAAGCAGGAAATGTAATACTGTTTATAGATGAGATGCACACAATTATAGGAGCCGGTGCAGCGGAAGGTGCTATTGATGCTTCGAATATATTAAAGCCATCCCTCGCAAGAGGTGAAATACAGGTTATAGGTGCGACCACTCTTGATGAATATAGAAAGCACGTTGAAAAGGACGCTGCATTAGAAAGAAGGTTCCAGCCAATTACGATAGGAGAACCTACAATAGAAGAAGCTATTGAGATATTAAAGGGTGTAAGGGACAAATATGAAGCTCACCATAGAGTGAAAATTACCGATGAAGCTGTTGTTGCAGCAGTAAAGCTTTCAGACAGGTATATAACAGAGCGCTATTTACCGGATAAAGCAATAGATTTGGTTGATGAAGCAGCGTCAAGAGTGAGACTTAAATCGTTTACAGCTCCACCGGATTTAAAACAACTTGAAGAGCAAGTTGAGAAGCTGAGAAAAGAGAAAGAAGATTCGATAATATGCCAGGAGTTTGAAAAAGCAGCGCGTATAAGGGATGAAGAACAGAGATTGAAAAACGAGTTGGATAAGGCGAAAAATGACTGGCAGCAAAAAAACCAGACCACTACAGATACTGTTACAGAAGAGGAAGTTGCAGGAATTGTAGCCGATTGGACAGGAATACCTGTTAAACGTCTTGCAGAAGAAGAGTCGGAAAGACTCATGAAAATGGAAGAAACTCTCCATAACAGGGTAATAGGTCAAGAAGAGGCGGTTAAGGCAATATCAAAAGCTATTAGAAGAGGAAGAGTTGGTCTTAAAGATCCGAAAAGGCCTGTAGGCTCATTTATATTCTTGGGGCCGACAGGAGTTGGAAAGACCGAACTTAGTAAGGCTCTTGCTGAAGCTTTGTTTGGAGACGAAAACTCTATTACAAGAATTGATATGTCCGAGTATATGGAGAAACACAGCGTATCTCGTCTGGTAGGTTCACCACCAGGATATGTAGGATATGAAGAAGGAGGACAGCTTACTGAGAAAGTGAGAAGAAAGCCTTATTCAGTAGTGTTGTTTGATGAGATCGAAAAGGCCCATCCGGATGTGTTCAATATACTGCTTCAGATTCTCGAAGATGGAAGACTTACCGATTCCCAAGGAAGAGTAGTTGACTTTAGAAATACGGTAATCATTATGACATCAAACGTTGGAGCAAGGCTTATAACCGAACCAAAAAGGCTCGGCTTCAGTTCGGCTAATGCTGAAAAAGCAAAGACCTATAATGATATGAAGAATAATGTTATGGGAGAGCTTAAGAATACCTTCAGGCCTGAGTTCCTAAACAGAGTAGACGAGATAATTGTATTCCACCCATTAGAGGAAGAACACTTAAAGAGCATTGTAGGACTTATGATTGAGAGTCTGGCAAAAAGACTTAGAGATAATGCAATAGCTTTAGAGGTTAGCGAAGATGCGAAACTGCTTTTAGCTAAGAAAGGATTTGACCAGATGTATGGTGCAAGGCCTTTAAGGAGAGCTATTCAAAGTATGGTGGAAGACAAGTTGGCGGAAGAGATGCTTGAAGGAAGAGTCCGAGCAGGTGACAAGGTAGTTATAGAAAGTAAGGATGATGATTTGGTTTTGAGTAAAGCATAGACAAATTACCAGAGCTAACAGCTCTGGTTTTTGTGATCTAAATATTGAATAGGTTATTTTTGAAATGGCCTTATGACAAGATTGACTGGGCAAAAAATAATATATTAACAAATGAAATTGTATAAAATAAGGAGAATATAGATGACAGGAGCATATTATAGCAAAGAATACAGAAATGTTTTTTTGGAGTTTGGATATCCGGAAAAGGAAATTAAGAATAAAGTAGAACAGGCATTTAATACTATGTTTTATGGCTCTCAGGAGGAAAGAATCTACCACCAAGTTGGCGATGATATGGGATATATGGTGGATACGGGAAATAACGATGTCCGTTCCGAGGGAATGTCCTACGGTATGATGATGTGCGTCCAAATGGATAAAAAGGAAGAGTTTGATCGTTTATGGAAATGGTCAAGGACTTATATGTATCATGAAGAACATTCTGATCAGAAGGGCTATTTTGCATGGTCCTGCCAGCTGAACGGAGAAAAGAACTATCAAGGTGCTGCACCTGACGGCGAAGAGTATTTTGCAATGGCACTTTTCTTTGCAGCTAAAAGGTGGGGAAATGGCGAAGGTATTTTTAATTATCAAGAACAGGCGCAGCAGATTCTGCATGATTGCATACATAAGGGAGAAAAAGGGAATCCGGGTTGCCCTATGTGGGAACCTCAAACTAAGTTAATCAAATTTACGGCAGAGAGCACATTTACCGACCCATCTTATCATCTTCCGCATTTTTACGAGCTTTATGCTTTATGGAGTAGGGAGGAAGATAGGGAGTTTTGGAAGGAAGCAGCAAAAGCAAGTAGGGCGTATCTGAAAAAGGCTTGCAATTCTGTGACAGGACTGAATCCTGAGTATTCTGAGATGAATGGGAATCCTCTTATGAAATCATGGCCTGGCGATTACAGGCGTGATACCTATTATTCGGATGCATATCGCACTATAGCAAACATCGCTATGGACTATATTTGGTTCGCACAGGATATGAACCGTGAAGAGGATTGGCGCAGTGAGATCGCAGATAAGCTGCAGTATTTTTTCTGCAATACAGTTCGACATTGTCAGGACGGAATCTACGAGATGGATGGGAGA
The DNA here is from genome assembly GCA_023421115.1 of Bacillota bacterium. Lineage (GTDB taxonomy): Bacteria > Bacillota > Clostridia > Acetivibrionales > Acetivibrionaceae > Acetivibrio. Next base: position 19,328 of record JAEZUI010000133.1, read on the forward strand.
ATCATTCCGGGCAAGGCACTTCACCCTGTGGCAATCATTGCGACAAATGCACAGGCCTCCCTTGCCGCAAAGGGAGCATACAGTGAGGAGTGCGTAAGAAAATTCTGGGAAACACCACTTCGCACAGGTGATAGAAGATACTACGACAACTGCCTATACTTCTTTGCACTTCTTGCACTTAGTGGGAACTACAGGATTTATATGTGATAGTGTAGATACCGATTAAGAAAGTTAGATGATTTTTAAATTGCAATATATCAAACAAAAAAGAGCCAAAGGCTCTTTTTTAATCAATAAGTTACAAAACAAACTTATTTGTTGTCATTTACTTTCAAATTTCTTAACCGAGCCACGAACTATCAGCTGTGGATCAAACAATATATTCTGTGCGTTTGACCCTCCAATCATGGATAATAAAAGTTTTGCTGCTGCTTCACCTAACTTTTCCGCAGGATGTGCAACGCTAGTAAGAGAACAAAATTTTGCCAGTTCAGAGTTGTCAATTCCGACTACTGAAAAATCCTCGGGTACATTTCTTCCGTTTTTACGGAGAAAATCAATAAGCATAAGCGCTATCAAGTCATTATAGCACAGTGACGCTGTACATGTTGCAAAAGACTCAGAAAATTGGTTGGATAGCAGTGCTTCCAGCATACTATGAATTGGATACCAACAGATATTGTCTTCCCTAATGGGCACTTCATAATCCGCAAGGGCCTTCACATAACCTAGGTATCGCAAGTGGGCCTGACGATTATTGTAGGGGAATATTCCCAAAATATCTTTATGCCCCTGACTGAGTAAATACTCTGTGGCTACATAACCTGCCTTTTCGTCGTCTAAAGCAACATACGGCACATTCAGTTCCGGGTAGAACGAATCAATAAAAATAAGAGGCATACGTTTTTGAATAATTGTACGATACAATTCCACATTTACACAAGGCAGCGCACTTCTGGTGGGTTCAACAATAAGTCCATCCAATCGTCTCTCCAGCATGTTATTTAGGGCTCTGGTTTCACCCGCAACCATATTATTTGTGGATGCCATTTGCAAACCTAAGCCGTCCTCAGAAAGCACACCTTCAACGCCTCGGACTATGCTAGGAAAGATATAGTTATCTTGATAAGTTGAGACTAAACCTACAGTCCTTGAAGATATTGCTCCATTTCCAGATTTCTCCTTAACTCCAGGGGTTCCGAAAGAAATGTAAGTACCACTCCCCTGAATACGTGTAATATAACCTTCATTCTCCAACATTTCTAAGGCACGGCGTACTGTCTGGCGTGAGCATCCAAACCTATTGCTGAGGGCAGCCTCCGAGAGGAACTTTTCTTTAGGTTGAATCACACCGGTAGTAATTTGTTCAATTGTCCAATTTACGATATTCATATACTTAGGACCACGAGGCATCTTTTTAGTTCCTCTCTTTACAAGTGTTTAATTTCCAATATACTTAACCAACCGTTTTTATACTAAATTTTGATAAGGTGATTCCAAAAAAATAACTGGTCAATGGGTGTTTCAAAAAAGCTGATTTTAATGGATTGAAACTATATATTTACTAATGGATTTTTTGAAACACCTAAGCAACTTACCTTCATTATAATTACTTCCTTATTAAAAAACAAGAACAAAAAGTTGTAAATACAACTTTGAAAACAACAGTTACCACGATACGTCAATTTTGTTGAATATGCATAATTTTTCACGAATATTAATATATATTATTAGTAACATTATAACAAATTGTATTGACAAGTTTTTGTCGATATGATAACCTTTTTAAAAACATTATGTAAAATCTATACAAAAACAAATACAAGTTTAAGTTTTAACAATACAAGTTAGTTTGTTTTGCATAATTAAAAGATTTCATCGAAAAAAAAGGGGGGAACAACAGTGAAAACTGTTTTGTCAAATCCACTGTCTATAGAGAGAAAGAATAAGACTCTAAATTATTTAAAACGATACTGGACGCTCTACCTTTTATTAGTTATTCCAATAATTTATTTTCTAATCTTCCGCTATATACCTATGACATATATTCAGATAGCCTTTAAGAAGTATAGCCTTGTCAAAGATGTTTGGCATATGCCCTTGGCAAACAACAATGGTTTTGAATATTTTATAAAAGCATTCTCAAATCGCGATTTTCTCTTTGCACTTCGAAATACTTTTATGCTCAACTTGCTTGACTTGGTAGTTGGATTTCCTGCCCCAATTATATTGGCAATACTGCTCAATGAATTGAAATTCAAAAAGTTCAAACGCATTACCCAGACCATAGCTTACATGCCTCACTTTCTTTCCTGGGTTATTATTGCGGGTTTGATGTTGCAGCTTTTAGCCCCTAGTACTGGTCTTGTTAACATTATGCTGAATCATTTAGGCTTTGATTCTATTCCGTTCATCAGTCAGCCTACTCACTGGGTAGCCACCTATATATTACTTGGAGTTTGGCAGAGTGTCGGATGGAACGCCATCATATATTTGGCAGCAATTGCAGGTATCAATCCAGAGCTTTATGAAGCTGCCGCAATGGACGGAGCTGGCCGACTTAAAAAGATATGGCATGTAACCTTACCATGTCTACGTCCCACCATCATAGTTCTACTTATCTTAAGTTTAGGTCGTATTCTTGGCAGTGATTTTGATAGGCCGTATGCTTTAGGAAACCCTTTAGTTAAAAGTGTGTCAAACGTTATTGCTACTTTCGTTTATACAAATGGTATACGTGGACTTCAGTTCTCGTTAACCGTAGCAGTGGGGTTATTTCAGTCTGTAGTATGCGTTATCTTCCTATACCTTGCAAACACTCTTTCAAAAAAATTCGGCGAACGCGGCATATGGTAAGAGGTTTATACAATGATTAAAAGGGAGGATATAAAGCATGATTAAATCAAAAAATGAGAAATATGGAGATTATATTGTAGCATTTATTTGTTTTTTATTTATCATAATTTGTTTATTGCCCTTACTTAACGTTGTGGCACGTTCTCTTAGTTCACCTACAGCATTAATTCGCAATGAGGTTGGTCTTTGGCCTAAAGGTTTAAATTTAGAGGCCTATAAAACTGTACTTAGAGACGCTAAGTATACTTGGTCACTTGGTTGGACTGCATTATTAACTCTCATATGCACAATCGTATCTATGATAATGACTACAATTTGTGCTTACCCGCTTACCTATGACCATCTTAAGGGGCGTCGCATAATCAATGTATTTATTATTTTTACCATGTACTTCAGTGCAGGTACAATTCCAAACTATTTACTTTATAAAGATTTGAAGCTGCTTAACCATCCGTTGGTATTAATAATACCAAGTTGTCTGAGCGTATTTAATATGATTATTATGCGCAGCTTTCTTCAAAACATCCCTGAAAGCATACGTGAATCTGCTGAGATAGACGGTGCAGGACCCATTCGTATACTTGTAAGTATCTATCTGCCCATGTCTACTTCAGTAATTGCTACACTCTCGCTCTTCTATGCTGTAGGGCGTTGGAACGGTTTTTCAGATGCATTGATGTATATGAATAACACGAAATACTATCCTATCCAGTTGCTATTGTACAACATTATCAATAGTGTGCAGAACATTGACACTTCTGTGGAAGTTATCCCCGGAGTCTCTGAAACTCTTAAATCGGCAACCGTCATATTTGCCACAGTACCAATTTTATTGATTTACCCTTGGCTACAAAGATATTTCATCTCAGGTGTGACCTTAGGTGCAGAAAAGGGTTAAACCACTCTAAAGGCGCAATGCGTCTAGTGAAAATATCATGAAATTATAACCAAAAATGGGGGAGGATTAAAATGAAAAAAGCAATTTCAGTTCTATCAATTTGTCTCGCGATGGCTACGCTTTTGCCATCCTGTTCTAAAGGGCCTAAGGTTGATAATCCATCATTACCTTCAAATGCCCCTACTCAAAATGCCGAAATTATTAACGGTAAGTTTACAAAAACCAGATCCATTACCGTTGAAATTTACGAGCGTGGGAACGACGGAGGTTCAAAACCTGATGACAATTTCTACACAAACTATATTAAAGAGGGTATGCTTCGTGATCATAATGTAGAGGTCAATTATGTCCGCGTACCTAGATGGACTGAGGCCGAGGCAATGAACAACCTACTTGCTGCTGGCGATGCACCTGATGTTTGTGTAACTTATGACTACCCTACCATTCAAACCTATGCCAATATGGGTGGAATAGTTGATTTAGCTCCTTACCTGAAAGAAAACAAGGATTTGCTTCCAAATCTTTGGAATCTATTAGGAGATGAAAACATCTACTGGGATGAAGATCCTGAAAAAGGTACTCTATGGGCTGTTGAAGCAAAACTTTTCCATAACAAACGTATTAACACTTTTGTACGTGAGGATTGGCTAAAGAAACTAAACTTGGAAGAACCTAAATCCATTGAAGAGTTCGAAGCTATGCTCAAGGCCTTTAAAGCTAATGCCTCTACACTTCTTGGCGCTGATGCAAATAAGATGATTCCATTCTCTATAAGCTTCGACGTGGGCTGGCGTGCTGATCATATGTTAACTTCCTTTGTACCTGACAATTTCTCTGATAAAGACGCATATGTCTATGGTTTTGACGACAGACATTTACTATACCCAGGCGTAAAGGGCGGCGTCAAAAAACTTAACGAGTGGTATAGTCAAGGATTGATTTGGAAAGATTTTGCGCTCTATGGAGCAGGTGACAAAACTGAAGACAATATGATAAAAGCAGGCTACGTAGGTTGCTTCATGCACAACTGGGATTATCCGTATCGTGACGGTGAAAACGGTATTACTGCAAACCTAAAGAAATTGGTTGGAGAAGATGCTGCATTTATCGCAATTGAGCCTTTCAAGAACGATAAGGGCGTTTATAAGAAGTATCTCAGTCCTCCAATAGACCGTAAAGTCTTCTTCCCTGTATCTAATGATGAGCCACTTGCTTCATTGCTTTACCTTGACTGGATTTCCAATCTTGAAAACCGAAAGTTCTTGCAGATTGGAGAAGAGGGTGTTACACACGAGAAACTTCCAGATGGTTCAGTTAAAACTATAGCTGCCACAGGCGAGAAGATCATGAACTCACCAAACAATATCGACTATACTATCACTATCAATGGTTTAGACCTTGGTGATGCTGATTTGAACGTTAAATCTATTGCTAACGGATATGCAGGTGTTGAACCAAGATTAATTGCAAAAGCTTATGAAATAACCAGCAAGGACGCTCGTATTGGTAAACATGTTAATGTAGGACAAATTGAAGCTGAAGAGGGTCAAGGTACTGCACTAAAAGAAAAGCGCGATAAACTCCTCGCTCAGGCTGTTGTTGCTCCACCGGCTCAATTCGAGTCAATATTTGACAGTGGTATGCAGGATTATCTAAATTCCGGTGGGCAAGCAATTATTGACGAACGTAAAGATAAATATGAAAATTTCTACAAATAACTTAATATTATATAGAAATGGGGAACTTGCAGTTGTGCAGGTTCCCCATTTCTATATAATAACATTATGAACATTGAAACCAAATAATCATTCCGCAGCATAGCCTCATTCTTATTTTGTTTATTTGTTGTCATTTACTTTATCTATAAAAAAAATTATAATATTGATAGGACTAATATATAAAACTTGCTAATATAGTTATCAGATGACTACATTAAAAAATAGAGGAAAAGGTGCATCTAATGGGCAAAGAAAATAATGTCATTGAAAGAATGGTCTCTAACATTGAGAAAGTTATTGTAGGAAAAAGGGAAACTGTTGAATTACTGTGTCTTGCACTCATTTGTGACGGTCATGTATTAATTGAGGATGTACCGGGAACAGGTAAAACCACCTTGGCATTAGCTTTAGCCAAAACTATCGGTGGTGAGTTTAAAAGAATCTCCTGTACACCCGATGTTATGCCTTCGGATATTACAGGCTTTTCTATGTTCAATCCAAAGACCAATGAATTTGAATATAGAGAAGGTGCTATTATGGCAAATATTTTCTTAGCCGATGAAATTAATAGGACTCCTCCTAAAACCCAGTCGGGCCTACTAGAAGCTATGGAAGAAAAGAAGGTAACTGTTGACAGCAAGTTGTATCCTTTACCCAAACCTTTCATGGTTATAGCCACTCAAAATCCGATAGAACATTTAGGTACTTATCCTCTACCCGAAGCCCAGTTAGACCGGTTTATTATGAAAATTTCCGTAGGCTATCCAAATGAGGAAGAGGAGCTTGGAATACTAAGTATTTATGGACAGGACACTCCTCTCGAACATATAGAGACTGTGGTTACATTAGAAGAAATTCTTAAAGTTCAAGAGGAAATATTAAAAGTCCAAACAAATCAAAAGGTTTCTCAATATATTATTAAAATTGCTCAGGAGTCAAGAAAGAACAACCAAATTGAACTAGGAATCAGCCCCCGTGGAACTTTAGCTATTGCAAGAGCGGCCAAAGCATGGGCTTATTATCAGGATAGAGACTTTGTGACCCCGGATGATGTTAAAAAAGTACTATTACCTGTAACAGGACATAGAATTACTCCAAGGCCGGAAGCAAAGTACGAAAACCTCTCAGTAGAAGATATTTTAAATGAGCTTTTAAAAAGGATAACAGTACCCGAATAAAACGCTAGAGTAAGGGATGTGTTTAAATTGCTTAAAAACAGGATCATATATTTATGTTTCTTAGGTTTTACAATTATTCTAGGAATTTATAAGGACGGTTATTTATCTACAATGCTTTTCTTTAGCGCACTGTTATTACCCCTTGTATCTCTTTCATTGACATTTTTCACGTTAACCTCGTTTAGATTATTGGAAAATGTAGATCAACGTATTGTGGTAAAGGGAGATGTCATAACTTATACTTATACAATAAGCAATCATACAAAACTATTATTTTGCCCTATGACTATTACATTTACAGACAGCAAGGTGCTATTTAAAGATACGATACTAGGTGAAGAAGATGAGTTCATATTATATCCCGATGAAGTGAAAAAAGCAGTTAAAAGAGTTGACTGCCGATATAGAGGAAGCTATTACATAGGTATCCAAGCAATAAGTATTCGTGACTTTTTTAATTTATTCAAACTAGACTTTAAATCTATAGAAAATCCCAAAATTTTAGTTTATCCGAAAATTCGAGAACTAGAAGAAGATAATAAAAACACTCCTTTGATTGAAACAACAGAAAGTATTGTCAGTAAAACGAATAAAGATCCCAGTATCTTTTCCAATGTAAGGGATTACCAAGCCGGAGATTCGTTAAAGACAATACACTGGAAATTAAGTGCAAAACAAGCAAAGCTTTTAACTAAGGAATATGAAGGCAGTGTTAATTGTCACACCAAAATAATTATTAATTCCGACAGTTTACCCTTTAACTTTGAACAAAATGTAGTAATACAAGATTATATTATTGAGAGCGTTGTTGCTACTATAAAATATTTACTGCAAAATAATACTCCCACATCCCTTGCCTATTACAAACATGATGACCAATCTATCTCTGGTAGCAACAATAATGATTTTGGACAGTTCTACAATGCCTTAGCCAATATGATGTTTTCAGGCAAAGAATTTATCAGCCTACTAAAAAAAGAACTCAATAGTTCTAAACAATATGCAAATACAATGATTTTTACCCCTTATGTAACTAAAGAATTAAGTGAGTATATTATTCTAAACCGTCCTAGATTAGCTGATATAAGTGTATACATAATTAGTGAAACAAAATGTGAAGTAGGAAACAGTTTAACTGTTCAAGACAAGCAACCATTATTACAGTTATTTTCAAACAACATAAAAATATATAAAATCAGTTACGAAAACGAACTTTGTAGATTGGAAGTGGCCTAAATGCTGGCAGTATTGATGTATGGCTTAGGATGGATTTTTTTACTATCAAGTATATTCGGATATGATGTTTCCTTTATAAATACTTTATGTATATCTTTTTTAGGTTTCTTAGTAACCATAACTATATTTGGTAATAAGAAAAGAGGTTTAATTTCATTATCAGCTTTAGCCTTTTTATCCGGTGGCGTATTCTTTATTATGTACCTGTTAGGAAATACGGATTTAATTGTTGATAATATAGGTACCTTTATACTGCCCTATTTTGAATCCATAACCGATGAAGTTTCTTCTATAGATATTCCAAGACAAATAGCCGTTATTTTTTTGTTTTCCCTCATAATATACATAGTTTTGTTAAAATATAAGACCGCAAAATTTAGTGGCTACGCTTATATAATCATTTCCCTTATTACTTTGTCTTCTGGTTTTGTTGTAAACAGATTAAGTTCCATGCGTGACCGCTTTGCCTTTATATTTTTTGTATTTTGCAGCATAGTTTATTATTTTTATATATATTACAGCAAGAATAAACAGGAAGAAAAAAGAGGCGCTTTGCCTTTTATTAATATAGCAATTATATATACCCTATTTATTATCGGCATATCACAAATGCTTTTTCATTCGTTCCCATACCCCTTTGAAGCAAAAGTAAAAACGACTAATCCAAATAGCACCATAAAAAGTGCAGACCCCTATGAAAAATTTGTCTATGAAGTTGCTAAAAGTGGAAATATTGAAGACAAATTTACCTTTGAAGGTATTGAGTTATTTAAGGTAAAAACAAAAGAAACAGAATATTTAAAATCAATAGTATATGATACATATACAAACAATAGATGGCTGCAGAGCGAAACCTTACAGAAAACTCAGAATAGAATCTTTAATACTCTTAAAGAACTCGGAGAAGTAGAAAACGTAGTTGTCAATTATACCGGCATTCAATCACCTGTTTTGTTCGCAGGTCCATATATAGATAATTTTAATGTACAGAATTCAGATATAATTATTGCTCATGATGAAAATAGAGGGACTTATCGCATAGAAAATTATATATCAGATATTAATAAAAAAGATATTATTTTTTCCTTTGACTCCTTAAATATAAAGAATATGTCAAGCTTCAAAGAAATTTTAAGAAGAGTCAAACTACAAAACACCCTTCCTCAATACGAAGGCTACAATAATGAAAGGTTACAGCAATTAGCATTAACCATTACGGAAGGATTAAATAATGATTACGACAAAATAGAAGCAATTATTAAATACTTAGAAGAAAATTATACTTATAATCCTATTCCTAAAGTGCCTAAAGACGACTCAGACAAAATCGAATACTTCTTATTTGAAAGCAAAGAGGGCTTTTGTCAGCATTATTCCTCCGCAGCGGTTTTACTCCTTAGAAGCATAAATATTCCGTCACGCTATGTGACTGGCTTTAAAGTAGATACGTCTATAAATTTTTCCTCAGGTCCTGCCTATTACAAATCGTTATCTTCAGGCTACAAACCTGTATTTGACTCAGATGCCCATGCATGGATTGAAGTTTACTTTAAAGATTATGGATGGATTATGTTTGAAAGTACCGGCATTGATGTAATGAACTCAAATGTGAATGAAAGCTTACAGGAAGATAAAAAAGAGCCTATTGAAGAACAAAACAAAATAAGTCAGGAAGCCATAGCTATAATAATTAAAATTGTCCTTTTCATTGGATTACCTATGGTTTTAACCCTTCTAATATATATGACTATCAGAATCAGGAAAAGTAAAAATGCTTTCCGAAAAGGAACCAGTGCCTATAAAGTAACAACAATACACAAAATCATTTTGGAATACCTAGATGCAAGGAAACTTCCGAAAAAACATTATGAAACACCTCAAGAATATGCTAAAAGAATTGATGTTACAGGCATTGTCAGTGAGTTTGAATTTAGCGAATTAATCTTAACCTATAATAAAATTGTGTATGGTGAATACGAAGTAGATACTGATTTTACGGATACATATTTTGAATACTTGCGTCAAATTAAGAAAGAGGTTAAGAAAGATTGCAAACTCTATAAACGGGTCAAACTATTCTTTAGTGAATTTAACAATACTTAAATTTAGGTTACTGAAAAATCTTTTTTATTCAGCCGTTTAAAAAAATATTGTAATAGGGGGCAATAACAAAATGATGATTTATTTGGCATTAGGAGTACTTATTATTTCATTGGGGGCTTTTTTTTATGTAACCTTAACGAATGTTAAGTTTAAGGGAGGTCCTTCCGGTGGATATGGTAATGTCCTTGACAAAGAAACAAGAGACCGTTATGTAAAAAACATTACCGGTGTCATGAAAACATTCAACTTGAAAACAATAGCAGGTACGGTTACTGAATTTATGTATTACTATATTGACCAGACGGTGGCAGTTTTAAAAAGGATAGGTATTCGTAAGGAAGTTGAAATTGTTGAAGCTAATACTCCACAAGCTAATAGTGCTTCAGCTAATATTGTTATAAGCGACGGAAAAAATAATATGACTACAGCATTGGTAAGCGGTAGGTATATTGAAAAATACATAGACAACGTAACAGACAAAGTTTTATATGAAAAAGTAGTAGAAGATGGGTATTATGTTTTGGAGATGCTTCGCAGTGACCATGTTGAACGTCAAAATGCAAATTTCTGTTCTAACTGTGGTTCACCTATGAATATTGAAGGGGATTTCTATGTATGCCCGAACTGTGGCACGAAGTATACAACCGAATCCGCGAACTGGATTGTGGCAAATAGCTATTGTTATAACAATAAGACCGGAAGTATTCAGGGATTTATGGTTTTGCTGCCTATAATTGTTATGTTTGGCGTGGCGATTATTTCGAATTTTACTTCGTGGAAAATGAAGGCGTTATCTGTTTTTATTGACCTAGCAGTACTTGGAATTGTACTTTTCTATTGTGCATGGATTGCGAAGCTAATGGTTGGTATAAAAAAGATAGCTGAGTATGATAAAGAGTTTTCAAAAAAGAGTTTTGAGAAGAGAGTAGGTTATTTGGTTCGTGCATATGAAAGAGCAAGGGATTTGGATATTTCAAAGGTAAAGCCGTTTATGGAGCCGTCGCTTTATGCAAAACTGAAGGAGCAGAATAAGTATGACGAGTTTTATATGTTGGATTTTGAAATAAACAAATTGGTAGTTAATGAATTTGAAATTAAAGATGATAAGCAGCTTGCATATGTAAGCTTGGATGTAAATAAGATTACGATTAATGAAAAGAAGAAGATCAAGAAAAGAAAAGGCAAATATGATATTACGTTATATAGACATAAGGATACAATGACAGATGTTAAGTTAAGTCCTGAAGTGATTACTTGTGAAGCTTGTGGGCGAAATATTAACTTGACGGTTGATGGAAAATGTAAGTCCTGCGGAAATGCTTTTGACCTCGCTAAGTATGATTGGATTATTTACGATGTAAGCGATATTAAATAGCAGTACACAAGCGATGACAAATAAAAAATAATATTAATTTCCTAGGAGGTATATAATATGGGGTTATTAAAACAGGCAATTGCCGGAACAAAAGAACAATTTAATGAGCTATTAAAAGCAGGGACAGGAAGTTTAGGAAGTATACTATCCGATAAGTTTAAGGTGGTTATTGAGTGTCAGGATATGGGAGATAATATTCTGATGATGAAGAAATCATCTCAAACCGGTCGTATTCCAAGAGAAAGTGCAATTGTTGTGCAACCTTCTCAGATGGCAGTTATTGTAGATAGTGGGCGTGTTGTGGATGCTACTGCCGAGCAGGGGATATACATATTCGATCAATCTACTACTCCATGTTTTTTAGCCGGAGATTTTGGCGACGCCATAAAGACTTTGTGGGAACGTTTTACATTTGCTGGTGCAACCCCGAATACCCAAGAAGTTTACTATTTTAATATAAAAGAAATTATGGACAATGGATTTGGGACAGCGACACCTATTCCTTACAGGGATTGGGAACACCCCCTTTCGAATCCGAGAATTCCCGGTGGGTTGATGCCGATGAATGTGAATATAAAATGTTACGGTAAATATACATTTAAGATTGTAGACCCGGCAGTATTTATGCAGGAAGTTTGCGGTACGGCAAAAATGTATGAGAAGGAAGATTTAGTTGATCAGATGAGAAGTGAAATAAATGCTGCATTTAAGTCGGTTGTAAATCGCCTGGGTTCAGATGACTATAAAGTATATGCAACCCAGCTATCCTCGCAGGATCAGGTAATCCGCGGCATTATGGATGAGGAAGTTCTAGACGCACCAATACGTAGACGTGGTATTCAAATTGTGTCCTTTGTTATTGAGAGTGCTCAGTTTGATGAAGCATCCAAAGCTAAGATCGATCAGTATGAAATCGGTTCTGATTCACTTACACAGCAGGGTATAATGACTTCTTCCTATGCAAAAGCAATGGAGAATGCAGCTGGAAATGCTAATGGTGCAGCAAACGGGTTTATGGGCCTCGGAATGATGAATATGGCATCGGGAGGAGTTTTTGGGAATGTACCTCAGAATGTAGGCAAGCAGGCTGAGCAGCAAGCAACAGTTAATGAGAGTCCTTCGCCACAAGCACCTGGTGTAATGTGTGCTAATTGCGGCAAACCTGTTAACGGAAAGTTTTGTTCGAGTTGCGGAACACCGGTTCCCGAAAAGAAGCTTTGTCCAGTATGTAAAAAGGAAGCATCGGGGAAGTTTTGTTCTAGCTGTGGGGCAAACTTAGAAGCTCCTATGAAGAAGCATTGTTCGGATTGTGGTACGGAAGTGCCCCAAAAGTTTTGTCCGAACTGCGGGAAATCAGTTGATTAGAAGATAAAGTGTTTTGTATTGGTGGTTCCTGTGGGAATCACCAATTTTTATTCCTCCTCTAAATAGGTTAATTGCTAATAAAATTCAATATATATATAATAGGATATAGTAAATTATTGAAGTTGATGGGTTGATGGTAATATGGGTGTTTCGGGTCCCATTAAGAGGAGTTGGAGGTCCAATTATGGAATTAAATGATTTTTTATCAATTGCTGGGGCAGAAGGAATTATATATTATGGAGGTAATCAAAGTTGGTTTGGCACAAATGTGGGTAGAGAGGGTGGATGCGGTACAGTTGCAGCTGCAAATACTTTAGCATATTTGGCAATAAAGAATCCTAGTTTGAGGGTATTATATAGTGGGAACAGCATAAATAATATTACAAAAAACGATTATGTTAATCACATGAATCAAGTATATAAGTATGTGAAACCATTAAAATTTCCGATTTTTGATCAGCCGGCAGGGGGAATTCCTTTCTTATCATGGTACAGAGATGGTGTTATTAAGTATGCACAAAGCAAAGGAGTAATGTTGAGAGCACATTCGGCTAAGAGAACGCTAGATTTAGATAGTGCTATTCAATATATAAAAGATGGATTAAATAAAGGTTGTCCTGTTGCACTAGTGAATTGGTGGAATCCAAAACTAAAGAGTATACCATGGGCAAGTCCGGATAATGGTGTTATATCAAATCAGGATTTTCAAATACATTGGGTTACAATCACTGCTTTGTATGATTATAGACCAACAGGTCAGGTTTTTATCGATGTATCTTCTTGGGGAAGTAAAGTTAATTTAAATTTTAGTGATATATGGAATAATACCAGTATTCTAGGATATGTGGGATTAATGTATTTTGTCTGGTGATTTGAAATTTGTTTTGCTGTTTGATCAGAAACGTCAAGTCTGCCTTCATTAATTATCGGATAATTGCGTTTTGGTCATCATAGAGAGTACCTTCTACATTGACAGTGATATTGTCGATTGAAGGTAAACCGTTTATGGTTAGGCCCTTATAGGCATAATTGTTTAGGATAAAATTATCGATTCTTGCATTGATAAGGTATTCGCCATCTTTCATATTTATGTAAGTGTAAAGTTTTTGAGTTTTCGGTGAAACTCTAAAGGTAATAACTGTGATTTCTTCAACTTTGTAAATATCGCCTTGCTTTATGTATTCACGGTATTTGAAGTTTGATTTGCTGTTTTCGGTGTTTGATTCACTATAGCCTTCTAGGATTTCTTTGAAAAATTGATGAGTTTTATCGGCATATGCACTGTCATCGAGGTGTACGAGCTTTGTATCAGCAATATCGTAGGTGGTTGTAATGTTGAGCATGTCCATACCGAATATTTTGTCATTGCCGTTGTGTAGGTCAAGGGGTTGATAATTTTTTCCGTCACTTGTGAATAGCATATTTGATGTGTAGTGGAAGGAGTTTTTTAGTTTTTCTACCAGTTCGGTATGCTCATTAGTGGAAGCAGGACTATCTTTGTATTGAACAGTTTTGACTGTGCAGGTGTATTCCCCTAGATGGTTAAAGTAATAACCGGATTTTATCGGCCAATCAAATTTCTGTAAGCTTCTGTCGGATGCAAATACGGCATTGGGGTAATATTCCTTACCGTAATTCATTTCTCGAGCGTTTTTTCTGTCATAATTATATAGGCTTGTCATGGAATTTTTGACAGACCAACTTATATTGGCGGTGTTTTGCTGTGTGATAAGAACCTGTAATGCATACGATAAAATAATTTAGTTTGTTAGACTTCATGGCATGGTATACATAGTGTGGAGCTGATAGGAAATTATGTAAATCGATATAAACGGAATAATTAAAAATTACGGTGGTATTTCGGTAATTAGCAGTAAATTATTTCGGTATCACTGGTAAATCTTTTCGGTGTTTTGTTGATATTTTTCGGTGCGATATTTCAATATATATGTTAATATGACAAAGTAGGTGATAGATACCATGTTTAAACTGGATGCAAGTAACAAGACTGTATTTTATTTAAGTGTTTAAGTATATTTGTTGACAGAATAACCTTGTTATGGTAAATTATCACTTACATAAAAATAAAGGTAACATATTTAATTCGACATAGGGGACAGAATGAAGTGAAATACATATTTGTAAAACAACATGATGCGACGGATTGTGCAGCTGCATGTCTTGCAATGGTTTGTCTGCATTACAAAAAAGAAACTACAATAACAAAACTTAGAGATATAATGGGTACTGATTTAAAGGGAACAAATCTAATTGGTTTAAAAAAGTGTTCTGATGAATTAGGTTTTACTTCTCAAGCAGTTAGAGTTGATAAGGAAGGGTTTTTAAGTAAGTATACCTTGCCATGTATTGCTAATATTATAACAAAAGAGGGACTTAGCCATTTTGTTGTTATATTTAAGATTACAAAAACGCATGTTATAGTTGGTGATCCTGCAAAAGATTTGTTGAGACTTGAGATAGATGAGTTTTACAAAAATTTTACTGGTGCACTGCTTATATTGAAGCCAAATCAGGATTTTGCAAGTGGTAAAATAAAGGGTGAGAAAGTATTTAATAGGTTTCTTAAACTTTTATTACCTCAGAAGAAACTCTTTATCTATTCAATATTTGCGTCAATAATATTGACGGTATTAGGAATAGTGTCTTCATTATTCAATAAAATTATCATGGATGAGATATTGCCATACCAACTAAAAGGTATGTTGGTTTCTGTTTTAATAATATTCGCAGTTATAGCAGTTACGCAGGTTGTAATTGGTTTTGTAAGGCAGTGGATGATGATATACCTTTCGCAAAAGATAGATATACCTCTACTGTTAGGTTATTTTGAGCACGTCTATAAACTTCCTATGAAGTTTTTTGCATCAAGGAAAACAGGGGATATTATTACAAGATTTTCTGACGCATTTACCATTAAGGATATATTTACAAATATAGCTTTAACATTGATTATGGATATTTCCATGGCATTGATAACTGGTGTCATTCTATTTAAAATGAATGTAACTCTCTTTGTGGTTATTCTTTTTCTTACAGTTATTAGTATAGGCTTGGTGTTTGTATTTAAACAGCCTTATAAAAAACTTAATGAAGAACAGATGCAGCAATCTTCTATATTGAATTCACAGATAATTGAGGGGTTGAGAGCTGTTGAGACTATTAAGGGTAACGCAAATGAGGAAACTGAATTGGAAAACATTGAGAGGGAATATATAAAATCTCTTAGAATAGGTCTTAGAGGTGGAATGTTGTCTAATGTTCAGGGTTCAATATCGAGCCTTGTACAGACTGTTGGAAATTTGGCATTGATGTATTTTGGTGTAATGCAGGTTATAAATAATGATATAACTCTAGGAAGCATGATGGCATTTATGACATTATCAGGATACTTTATGGATCCTGTAGGAAGACTGGTGCAATTGCAATTACAGATACAGGAAGCAAATATATCAATGAAGAGAATTACAGAGATATTAGATAGCGAACGAGAACAGGAAAATGGTAATTATCAGGATATAGATAATTTAGAAGGAGATGTTGAGGTCAAGAATATCACTTTTAGATATGGAAACAGAAAGCCAGTATTAAAAGACCTATCGTTCAAAATACCTAAAGGTAAAAAAGTAGCTTTAGTTGGAAGTAGCGGAAGTGGTAAATCAACTATTGCAAAATTATTGCTTAAATATTATGAACCTGAAAAGGGAGAAATACTCATAGATGGTGTAGATATAAATGAATTCAGCAATAATTCTCTAAGAAAGGCAATTTCATATGTACCACAGAGTATTGAACTTTTTTCAAAAAGTATCTATGACAATATAAGGGTGACAAAGATGAATGCCTCTTTAGATGAAGTAAAGGCTGCGGCTAAAGAAGCTGATGCTCATGAGTTTATAAAGAAGCTTCCTATGCAGTATTATACTTATCTTGAGGAATCGGGTAATGGACTTAGTGGTGGAGAAAAACAAAGAATTGCACTGGCGAGGGCTTTTTTGAAAAAGAGTGAATTTTACATATTAGATGAATCTACAAGTAACCTTGATTTTGCGACTGAGGGCATAATTTTTGATATGATTTACAATAAATTTAGGAATAAATCTATGCTGATTATTGCTCATAGATTAGCAACTATTAAGAATTGTGATGAGATTATTGTTATCGATAAGGGTGAAATAATTGAAAGAGGAACTCATGAGGAGTTGTTGGAAATACAGGGCAAGTATTATCAGCTTTGGGAAATGCAGCAGGGGAATATAGTTACTAGAGATACAAAAGAAGAGGAAAATATGGAAGTACCAGATTTGGATGAGAATGAGATGTGCTATTAGGATGTTAACATAGACTTAAGTAAAGATTTTATGTATAAGCAAAGCAAATTTAATATTTAATTTTGGTGATTGTGCGTACGCAATTTATATTATATAATCACACCGCAAATAAGGATTAGCTATCTGAAATTTGCATAAATAAGTAGCAAAAAACATGAAAAGGAGAGATAAAAATGGAAATTTGTTATGATGGTACATTAATGATGCCTAAAAATTATGTAGCAGTTGATAATGATGAGATGGAGTACTTAGTGGGTGGCGAAGTGTATACTGCTAGTCAGTGTAGAACCTTTGCTGCACAAATGTGTATGACAGGCCAAGGTTTAATAGCGGCTGCTGCTGGAGCTGCAATAGTTTCTACCATTGTAAAGTGGTCTAAGGTTGTAGGTGGTTTTTGGGGATGGGCTATTGGTGCAGTAGTAGGAGTGGCAGTTGCTGCAATTGGGAAAATAGCCTATGGTATTGGATATAGTTGCGTTTCTGGAAAATCTCTTTCTATAGAGGTTACACCTTCTCCATGGGATGCATTTGTCGATATAAGTTGGATTTAGCCTGATAATTGTTTTAAGTTTTATAGGCATTACGAGAACCAAAAGTTAGTTTGTTATTACTTGAGGGGTTTGCTTAGCGATAATAAAGTTTATATAATAATACATTTTCTTATTATGAAAATATCGTTATATGAATAAAATAGCTTTCCGCTAAGCAAACTCAAAAAGAAAAATTAAGGAGAATATTATGCCAGCTAAGTCTAGCGTTGTTTCTTTATCTGCGTATTTGGTTTTTTTAACGCACTTTTTAATTCTATTTAGTGTAACTAACATTATGCCCAAAAAGATATCTTTTTTTGATTCTTTACAGGGAATTCTATTGCTGGTTATATCTTGGGCGCCTTTATTTCTAATAGTTTGTGTTTTCCTATTTTACGGCATTTTAATAAACCCGCCAAGATATATAGAAGTTCGCAAATATTTATATGCAAATGGTTTGATGACGCTAATTTCCTTAAGTATATTATTCAATATTAAGCAGATTATATTATATGCAAATATATACATTGTAAGTATTACTTTGGTTTTAATTATTGTTATTAGTACTATTGTTTCAATAATAATAAATAGATTATTATATAAAAATGGTTTTAATTTTAATAGAGAAATTAACGATTTATTGAGTGTTGGTAAAGAGCTTCAAAAGCTTTCATACATGGCACATTTTAATAAAATTAACTTATCGATGTATTTATTTGTTATTCCTTTTTCTATTCAACCTAAGTATTTTATATTCATTTTAATGACCTTAGCTATTGCAACATTTGTGTTTCTAAAACTATTGCGGATTAAAGAAGCTTTTCAAGAATGCTATAATTTACATACAACCAATACGAATAGCGTTGTTGTAAATTATTGTATTTCAATAGTGTTAGCAATAGTGCTTTATACCTATTCCCGGTTTTTATCTTTCGTGTTAATCTTCTCATCTTTTTTGATGGTCTATATAATTACAAGCAGAATTGCTAGGTATTATTATAAATCACTTGAAGGAAACTCATAGTTGAATTAACATTATAATTAATTTATTATTGGCATAATATGCATAGTATATGTTTTCGATGGATTTATTCACATAAAGTAGAAAAAAGTAAGAGGTTAATGTATTTGAGAATTCAAAGGGAGAGGTTCACAATGAAAAACGAAAAAATCCAAGTAAATAATAACAAAACACTAAAGTTAACCAATGTGTTAATTAATCAAGTTGATTTAAAAGAAAATGAGGGGCTGGATCAAGAAATAGTTAAAATGGAAAACTTCATTAAGAACAAAGGTGCTATACCAATAGGTCCACTTATTCAATATACTAATGTTGAAAATGATGGGATTAATGAGCCAAAAGTTGTAATTAAACTTATGAGACAGTCAAATACATTCATACACAATATCGAAGAACCATATAAAATGAAATCGGTAATAAGAGTAAAGAATTGTATGTATGCAAGATACAATGGAGAAGAAAGCAAGCTAAAATTTGCATATGACAAAATCAATTTAATAGCTTTTGAAGAGGACATTCCATTAGAAGGTGACAGTTATACCATATTTGTAGCCAATAATGATGACGGTATAATTGCAGATGTATTTATGGAGCGTGCGGATAATGAGTAAGCAGACTAAAACCTTTGATGAATTAAAAGATAGTAGATTACTTTATGATAAAAAGCTTCCTGAACTTGGTTACATAATAATAGTAGCTGTTATTGCATTAATAATTGCAGTTGTGATTTGGAGTTTTACAACACCTAAAATAGATATAATAAAAGCAGCAGGTTCTGTTCAGAGTATCAACAAAAACTATGTTATGGCACCATATAGCGGCAAAATAGTCGACATAAACATTGAAGAAGGAAAATATGTTGAAAAGGGCGATGTGTTGTTAACTGTAAAAAGTACCGATTTTGATTTGCAAGCAAAGCAATTGGAAGGTAAAAAGGAACTTTATATAGAGAGTATAAAGCAATATGGAAGATTAGTGGAATCTATAAAAGATGATGTAAACTATTTTGTTGAAGGGGAAGAAAAGGATAATCTCTATTATTTCCAATTTGAAAACTATAAAAGTAAGATTGCACAGCAAAAGGTGGATGTAGGAACATATAAATCTTACGGCTATTCTGATGTGCAAATAGAGAGTGAAATTGAAAAAAATCAAAGTAAAATAACTGAGATTTATTACTCTACTTTAAAATCAGTAGAGGATTCCATACAACAATATCAAAACGAACTGACCAATATAGATATTCAACTTGAAGCGGTCGGAAGCGGACAGGAAGAATATCAGGTACAGGCTAATGCAACAGGTAAGATACATATGTTGTCGGAATACAAAGAAGGAATGGTGGTGCAGGCAGGAAGTGCAGTTGCTAATATTGCATCAGAGCAGGATGAGTACAAAATACAGGCTTATGTAGATTCGAGTAGTATAGCACGTATTTCTATGGGTGATAAAGTTAATATAGCAATTTCGGGATTGGCACAGACCGTATATGGTACTATTTCGGGAAAAGTAGTAAGAATGGATACTGATATAACTACCGATAACGAGAGTGGCACCAGTTATTTCAAAGTTGATATAGTACCGGATAATACATATATAATAAGTAAAAATGGTTACAAAGTAAATCTTTCCAATGGAATACCTGTAGAAACGCGTATTCAATATGATCAAGTGACTTATTTTGATTATGTAATGGAATCATTAGGTATATTGACAAGATAGGAGTTCTGATATGTTAAGGAAACGCTTGGTATGGTTTTTAGTAGTTTTAATAATGTTTTTGCAGATTAATAATTGTATATATATTTTTGCGGAGCAAACTCTGGAGACACCTGCAATTAGTGAGGGGGAACTGAAAGGGAAAGTTCCTGAAGATACTAAAGAAGAGGTTACAAAAGGAGAAGGAACTAAGGAAGAAAAGCCAAAAGATGAGGGAATTAAGGAAGAAGAGTCAAAAGAAGATGCTGCAAAAGAAGAAAGCACAAGCCAAGAAAATATTGATGAAGAGGGCAAAAATGAAAATGAGGAATCAAAATATATAAAAGTTACAGATATAGATATAGCAGATTACAGAAGTAGCATGGAAGAAGACGAAAAACAGCTTCTGATGGTTACTGTATTACCGCTTGATGCTACAAATCAAAAGGTAAAATATTATTCAAGCAAAGAGTCGGTCGCAACAATAAATGAAATTGGAAGAATTACAGCAATAGATTCCGGTACGACTCAAATAACAATTGAAGCTGCTGATGGAGTGAGTCGGCAGTTTAAATTAAAAGTAAATTCTCCTAAAAGTACACATGTTAGTGTTTTAGAATTAGACCTTGGCAACTATCAAGAAGAAATGAGAGTTGGAGAAAATCAAGTGCTTTCAGTAACAGTTTTACCCTTTGATGCGACTGACAAAACCATTCAATATACATCTAGTGATGAAAAAGTAGCTAGTGTCAATGGTATTGGAAGGATTACAGCTAATTCTGAGGGAGAGACTGTAATAACTGCAAGAGCAGGAAGTAAAAAGAACTCTTTTACTTTGAAGGTGTTACCTAAAAAAGATACCAGTGTTAAGGATATTGATTTAGGTGATTACATAAAGCGAATGAAGGTGGGGGAAACTCAGCTATTAATGCCGGCAGTATTACCTCCGGATGCAGTAAACCCAGGGTTTAAATATGTTTCTAAAAATACGGAGGTTGCAACTGTAAATAGTCTTGGAAGAATCAGAACCCACAAAGTAGGAACTTCTGTAATTATTATAGAAGCAGGTGGAGTTAAGAAACAGTTTACATTGACTGTTTATGAAGAAAAAGAAGTAAAAGTAACTAACATGGATTTAGGTGATTATCAGAAGATAATGAAGGTAGGAGAAAAACAATTATTATCACCTTCTGTTTTGCCAATTGAGGCATCTGATAGAAAGATTACATATAAATCTAGTAATGAGGAAATTGCAACGGTCAATGTATTTGGAAGAATTCAAGCACAGGCTGTTGGTGAGACAAAAATAATTGTTAGTGTGGATGGAATAGAAAAATCCTTTGATTTAAAGGTTGAAGAGAGTAAAGATTACCCTGTTGAAGATATTGATATAGGAAAATACGATGAAAAAATGGAAATTGGCAAATCACAAAAATTACAGGTGACTATATTACCGTATAATGCAACTGATTCAAAGATAGAATATGTTTCTGAGAATCATAAAATTGCGGCTGTTGATACATCAGGGGAAATTAAAGCCATAAAAGAAGGAGAGGCAGTAATAAAGATAAAAGCAGGGGATATAACAAAGCAAATCACAATTAATGTAGTGACTGCTACAGAAAAGATTGAAGTAAATAAAACATATCTAGTTTTGAAAACAAACGAAGAATTCCAATTAGAATGTAGAGTTTTACCAAGGGAAGCAAATCAAAAGATTGAATATAAATCTATTGATACATCTGTTGTGCAAGTAAATTCAAGGGGTTTGATAACTGCTGTTGATACAGGTGCAGCCACGGTTATTGTTACTAATGGATATATGCAGTCAGAAGTTACGGTACTTGTTAATAAAGAATTGATTAAAGAAGATGAAGCCGTTTTGCCAGCTTCAATTGGCAATTATGAGGTTGACTCTCTTACGGAAATTATAAAAGAATCTGACAATATGAAGACGGTTATTGACAAAAGTGAGTTTTCAAAAGTGACAAAGCCAGCACTCAAGTACTTGTTTGATTCAGAAAAAATTCTTATAATCGATGGAAGTGACTACATAATTACGATAAATGGAAGAGACATATTCAATTATGAAAATGAAATACTTACAAATATTGAATATACCGAAATAAAAGATGGGATAGAAGTTGTAGTTAATGATAAAAAAAATCTTCCTGGGGAAATAAGTATTTCCTTTGAAGATCAAAAGCTACAGAGTGCAAAATATTTGTATCTGTATAACGAAGCAAAAGGGAAGTATGAGATCATTAACAACGCGATAGAATTGGGAACAATTAAAATTGATATTGGCGGTAAGTATTTAATAACAGAAAGAGAACAGACTTTTTTTAAGATTAATTTGTGGGTGATTATTATAGGCGGATTTAGCCTTGTTGCTATAATTGTTGTATATATTTTTACAAAGAAAAAATACTGGTTTTGGTGATAGTGTAGGCTAAGGCGAGTTGAATGTATTTTTGAAGATAAGCAGATAAAAACATAAGGTAATATATAAGGTTGTTTCTTTGCAAGGAGGATTAGTGTGGATTGGTCTAAAATAGGTAGAATACCATTAGGGGTTAAAGCTTTTATAATTACTTTTCCAGGAGGATTACTATTACAGGCACTTATGGGATTTAAAGAAATAAACTTTTTAAGAAGCTTTTTTATTGTATTAGGTTATTCAATAGGTGTTTCATTTGTTGGCTCATTTATCAAACATAAAAAGTCTTCAAACGAATTGACAGAAAATAAAAATAATATAAACCGTGCATATTTGAGCCTTTTTCTGGGTGCTACAAGTATACCAGGTTTTCCTTTTTTAATATTGAGTATACTGGGGATTTTTTATGCAATTCCTGGCTTAAAGTCTTCAAAAAAGAAAATTGCTATTTTAGGAATTGTATTGAGTTGTATAGGATTGTTTTTTGCTGTAATAGTATATGGAAGTATTTTGTATAATCAAATAATAAGGAAGTGTTAGTTACAGAAGATGATTTGAATAATGAAAAAGAAAAGCTTATTAGAAAAAGATGTATTTAGAAAAATCTTTTGTTTAGAAGGTTATAAATATTTTTGAGAATTTTATAGGTGTGTATAATTTTCATCGGTCACATCAGCTATAACCTGATTCTGATTTATTAAACTTATCAAAAAACTATTCTCTTTCGGTATTGTTTTTGCTAAATAACTAGTATTATTACTATCTGAAAAATTAAAACTCGATGGAAAATACACTTCATTTTTGAATTCAATCGGGTCGTGTCTTAAATGATCAATTGTTAGCCTCCTAGCATTATTATTGCTGCTTTTGGCTTTGCTTATATTTGATACTATGAAAAACACCCGCCACCGAAAAGCATATGATCAAACCAAATAGACACCATTTAACCCCTTTTAAATTGCCATTATTATGCGCTTATAACTCTCCTTCTGTAGTTATATGAAACACCTTGATAACTCATATTCTTAAAAATACCTTATATCAAGACAACCTCACATATAATATTAGACTATTGTTTTATATCAATTACTAATAACTCAGTGAAGATCAATCTTTGAAATCCCATTCTTTTCAAATTATTCTTATACTAATTGGTCAAATATATTTTTTAACATCGTCTAAATTCTCATATTCAAATATACTGTCAATTATAATCTCAAGTGTTTCAGCCTCTAATCCAGATATCTTACTCTTAATTTCTTCTGACAATTCCCCAAATCTTTTAGTCAATAATCTTATCGCTGTTTTATAAAGTGTTGCTTTCTTCTCTTCTTTTCTACCTTCCTTTATACCTTCCATTCTACCTTCAAGTTTAGCGTTTAATTTTTCTTTTTTAATAACACGTTCTATACCATATACCATATTTTTCACCGTTCCTTTCTTTTGAAAAATATCCTCAATTTCTCGTTTTGATTCTGAATTTAAACCACGACTGACAATATTCTTAATCCAATTACACATAACATTCAAGTCTTAGCCTGACAGATTTTGCATTTTTGTAGCAACTTCTTTCAATCTATTTATAAGATCTGTACTTTTATCTTTTGTTTTGTCTATAAAGAAAACTGTAGCTATTAAATTTGCAAGTTCAAGAAGTTCTTCATCTTTATATCTTCTTACATCAAATAATATGTATTTAAAATCTAAAACAAATTCATCAAACTGTTCAAACTTAAAAAGGGTTTCTTTGAAACCCCTTTTTGCTGTCCAATTACCACTGCCATTGTACAAAACACAAGGTATAATGACTGGAAGCCTGAAATCTTTTCTGTGTGCTTCCCTTTTATCAGTTTCTTTAAGCACGTTGCGCCAAATCTCAACCATGTATAGTAATAATCTGTATGGCATTTGATAATCGACACTTGATTGTAATTCTAGAAGGTAAAAATATACATTTGCACCTTCCATTTTTACCTTGTAAACCAAGTCTGCCTCTTTATTCTTGAAATCCGGTAAAATAAAGGATTTGTCAACAAGTTCAACATCTTCTGGTTCAATTTTATTTACCCAACCTTGATCAACAAAGCTTTTTAGTAGTTGAACAAATAATCTTTTTATGCTCAATATATATTTATATCCTTTATCATGAGCATTATGCAATTCGCTTTCCAAACTATCACTTCCTATGCTTTAATTATACCATTAATACCGAATAAAACTAGATTCAATTTCTTGATGTACATTATATTGGACCATGTATTTACTCGTTAGCGCCAAACAATTTTATTGCCTAATATTATTATATCATAAAATCAACTCTCGTCAAACGTATGTTCTGGATTAAAATTTTCACTTTTTGTACCGATATTTGGTTGGGCATTATTTAGGGTGTTTATCTTAGTTCTTTAGCGTTTTTATCGACAATTCCTAAACTCAATACATCAAATGATCTACGATGGTTTTTTAGGCAAAATGGTCTGTCAGCCATAATGTTGATGAAAATAATAGGATAAACCAGAAAAAAATATTCAAATACAATATTGATAAAACTCAAAATCTGAAGTTGGAGATTAAAGAGTTAACAGAGCAAGATATTAATATAGAAGTACCAATAGAATAGATTGTAATTTCGGGCAGTTAAATTCTGTGATAGTACTTGTTCTATGGAATTGAATATAAAAATACAGGAGACTAAAACTTTATTTAACTGTTTACTTTTTAAAAGCTGGTTATATATAATATAACTGGCTTTAATAATTCTATAGGAGATGAGTAGATGGCAATAAAGAAGTCTGAATTATACAGTTCTCTTTGGTCAAGTTGTGATGAATTAAGGGGTGGCATGGATGCCAGTCAATATAAGGATTATGTATTGGTAATGCTCTTTGTTAAATATATAAGTGATAAGTATGCCGGAATGCCGTATGCACCTGTTACAATACCTAAAGGCTCTACCTTCAAGGATATGGTGGCTTTAAAAGGTACTGCAAATATTGGTGACGATATAAATAAAAAGATTATTGGTCCAATAGCTGAAAAGAACCAATTGTCGGACATGCCTGACTTTAATGATGTAAATAAGCTCGGCAGCGGGAAGGAAATGGTAGACCGTCTTACAAATTTGATTGCAATTTTTGAGCGTAAGGAGCTTGACTTCAGTAAAAACAGAGCTGATGGTGATGACATTTTAGGTGATGCTTATGAATATCTAATGCGCCACTTTGCCACTGAAAGCGGTAAGAGTAAGGGACAATTCTATACACCGGCAGAGGTAAGCCGTGTAATTGCAAAGATTGTTGGAATAAATACATCAAATGTAAGTGCTCAGACTACTGTTTATGATCCGACATGCGGTTCGGGCTCATTACTATTGAAGGTGTCTGACGAAGCAGGGATTAAAATTTCGCTATATGGACAGGAAAAGGATTCTGCAACAAACGGTTTGGCGAGAATGAATATGTATCTCCATGATAATCCATTACACGAGATAAAGCAGGGAAACACCCTTGCAAATCCCATGTTCAAGGATGAAAACGGGAAGCTCAAAACCTTTGACTATGTAGTTGCAAATCCCCCCTTCAGCGATAAACGTTGGGGTAATGGAGTAGACACAGAAAAGGATGAGTACGGAAGATTTAAGGATTATGGAGTGCCACCATCTAAAAACGGTGATTACGCATATCTTTTACATATAATACGTTCCCTGAAGAGCAGTAAAGGTAAGGGAGCTTGCATTTTGCCCCATGGTGTTTTGTTCAGGGGAAATGCAGAGGCAGAAATACGAAAGAATATTGTCAGGAAGGGTTATATAAAAGGAATTATCGGACTGCCTGCCAATCTTTTCTATGGAACGGGAATCCCTGCGTGTATTATTGTGCTGGACAAGGAAAATGCAGTAAACCGCAAAGGAATTTTCATGATTGATGCAAGTAAGGGATTTATGAAGGATGGAAATAAAAACCGTCTTCGCAGCATGGATATTCATAGAATTGTGGATGTGTTTAATAATCAGTATGAAATAGATAAATATTCAAAAATGGTACCTTTTTCAGAGATTGAGAAAAATGATTACAATTTAAACATTCCAAGGTATATAGACAGTCAGGAAGCTGAAGATGTACAAGATATTGAAGCTCATTTGTCAGGTGGTATACCGATAGAGGATATTGATGCTTTGAATGTGTATTGGGAAGTTTGTCCGAAGCTTAAAGAAGCCCTTTTTAGCAAAAGCACAAGGGACAGGTATTTGGATTTAAAGGTGGATAAGGATGATATAAAGGAAGCGATTTTTGAACACAGCGAGTTTAAAGCTTTTTCAGATAAAATGGAAGCGCATTTCAAAGAGTGGAAGGACAAGTATACCAAGATACTTAAGGACATGAAGGAAGGCTTGTTGCCCAAAAAAGTTATTGATGATTTGTCAGAGAGCATACTTGAACATTATAAGGAAACAAGTCTTATATCAAATTATGATGTATATCAGCACCTAATGGATTTCTGGGATGAGGTAATGCAGGACGATTGCTATATAATTTCTGCTGGCGGTTGGAAAGCGGAAACTTACAGGATATTGGTTGAAAATAAGCAGAAGAAAATGGTGGACAAAGGTTGGACTTGTGATTTAGTGCCAAAGGAATTGGTTATTAACAGGTATTTCTATGAGGAAAAACAGAAGATTGAAGGTTTAGAAGCAGAAGGTGAGGGTGTTGCTTCACAAATTGCCGAGATGGAAGAAGAGCATGGTGGAGAAGAAGGCTTTTTTGCTGAACTGGAAAAGGTTAATAAGGCCAGTGTTCAAGCTAGGTTGAAGGAAGTTAAGAAGGATAAGGAAGCAGAAGAGGAAAGAAAGGTTTTGGAAGATTATATTGAGCTTTGTGAGAAGGAAGCAGAATTGAACAGGCAGATTAAGACGGTAAAAGCTGAGTTGGATGATAAGCTTTATGAAAAGTATCCAAAGCTGACAGAAGTGGAAATCAAGGTTTTAGTGGTAGATGATAAATGGATGGCAGCTATTGAGAAGGATGTACATTCAGAGATGGACAGAATTAATCAGAGACTGACACAGAGGATTAAGGAGTTGGCAGAGAGGTATGAAAGTCCATTGCCCCAGTTGAATGATGAGGCTAAGAGGTTGGAGGATAAGGTGAAGGCTCATCTGGAAAGGATGGGTTTGTATGAAAATTGATAATGGGTATAAGATGACTGAAGTGGGTGTTATACCGGAGGATTGGGAAGTAAAACAGCTAAAATCTATGTTGGATAAAAATCCGACTTATGGAATAAATGCAGCAGCTGTTGCATTAACAGGTGAATTACCAACATATATTAGAATAACGGATATTACTGATGAAGGCTATTTCGATTACACAAAAAGGGTAGGCGTTAATCATCCGTTATCATCTAATTATTATTTGGAGGCTGGTGATATTGTTTTTGCAAGAACAGGTGCAAGTGTTGGAAAATCTTATATGTATAACCTAAACGATGGGAAACTTGTTTATGCTGGTTTTTTGATAAAGATTAGACCCGATATAGGCAAGTTATTACCTGTGTATTTGGCTCAATATACAAAGACACAAATGTATTGGAATTGGGTTAATGTTGTATCTATGCGAAGTGGACAACCAGGTATAAATGGCAAAGAATATGGACAATTAAGTATTCCAATGCCTCCAACAATTGAGGAACAAAAGGCTATTGCAACTGCTCTTTCTGATGCTGATGAATTGATACAGTCTTTGGAAAAGCTCATTGCAAAAAAACGTGCAATTAAGCAGGGAGCTATGCAGGAATTGCTTAAGCCCAAAGAGGGTTGGACGACTAAGAAGTTAGGCGAAATATTTAACTTCAGCGGAGGTTATTCTGCTACGAGAGAAAAACTTGTCAGCGAAGGATATTGTTATCTGCATTATGGCGATATCCATGGGTCTAAAACGACGTATATTGATGTAAAGGAAGAATATTCAAACATTCCAAAACTTCCAATAGAATTAAAAAAGATATCAAGAAAATCTATGCTGAATGATGGAGATGTTGTTTTTGTTGATGCATCTGAAGATGATGAAGGAACTAGTAGGCATATTGTAATAAAAAACTCAAGTGAAATACCTTTTATATCGGGGTTACATACAATTGTTGCAAAAAGCAAAGATGATTCAATAAATAATGAGTATAAAAGATATTGTTTTCAAAGTATTCATATTAAGAATCAATTTAAATTCTATGCTGTTGGAACAAAAGTGAGTGGAATAAGTAAAGTGAGTATTGCAAAAATAGAAATCAAATTTCCAGCAATAGAAGAACAAACAGCAATAGCGTCAATACTATCAGACATGGATGCCGAAATAACCGCTTTAGAAGCAAAACTGGAAAAGTACAAAAAAATCAAACATGGAATGATGCAGAATTTATTAACCGGAAAAATAAGACTTGTGTAATGGCATTTGTTCAAGAGAATTAAATTGGAAAGAACTAAATATTAGCACAAAAGTGAATGTTGGTCGTTTTGAAGTCAACCATATTTACGAAAATTTCGTAAATATGGTTGACTTTCGTTTTTGTTGGGTATACTATAAAGTAGAAACATTCTTTCTTGGAGGTAAGACAAATGTTAGTGATGTTTAAAGTGAAAAACTATACTTCATTTAAAAATGAATCTATTTTAGATATGAGAGCGACTGCTTATGTGCAGCACCCTACCCATGTTATACCGGTTAATGACAAACTTGGGTTGCTTAAGACTACTGCTTTGTATGGTGCAAATGCATCAGGGAAATCCAATATAATTTCAGCAATGTTCTTTTTTGAGCAATATATATTTTCTCAGTTCATCAATAAAAAAGAAAACGAAGAATTTGAGCATGGAGAAGCAGGTATGAATATGAAACTAGAGCCTTTTAAGCTTTCCGATAAAGGTAATGAGGCTTCGGAGTTTGATATTATATTTTTGCATAATGGAAAGCAGATACAGTACGGTTTTGAGTGTACGCATAAAGAGGTTCTTAATGAGTGGATGTTCATTGATGATAAAAAGGTTTTTGAGCGCATCGGCACAGAACTTTCCTTTGGCAGCAAGTATCAAAAAATGCTTGGCGTTTATAAAAAGTTACCTGCTGAAAGACTTTATATTGCTGTTCTTGAATACTTCCTTGATGAAACTGCCAAGGAATTAGTACTCGGTGATTTTATTTCCTTTTTTCAAGAAGAATACAATGTATTTACCGAAATTCTCTTTGAGTCCACAGTAAAGGGCTTGGCGGGTATCGTTGGTTTGTCTAAAAAACTGGTGAGTAACAAGGCATACAGAGAAAAGGTGGAAAATTACCTCCGCTTAATTGATGTTGGTATCAAACGCCTTGACGTTCAGACGGAAACTATTGTCAATGAACGAACCGGAAAGAAAAAGAAAGAAAAAGTAGTCCGTACCGTACATGATGTCTATGACGAAAATGGAAATGTGGTTGGTGAAAAGCTATTTGATTTGCAGCAGGAATCTACTGGTACTCTTCGCTTTCTTGCTTATATTCAAAATATAATTGAAATGATATCAAGAGGAGGTGTGTTCATCGTAGATGAAATGTCAGCAAGATTACATCCCTTACTATCGAAACTCATTGTGGATATTTTTTGCTCTAGCCAGAACAAAAAAGCACAGTTGATCTTTACTACTCACGATATCTCTTTGCTCAACTATAATCAGTTTCGACGTGATGAAGTGGTTTTTGTTGATAAAAATGAGCGTGGGGAGTCCACACTCTATGCTCTCTCTGATTTGAAAGTACGTGAAGATGCTACTTTTAGCAAGGACTATCTACAAGGAAAGTATGGAGCTATTCCTATTTTTAATTATGATCAAATTATGGGTGGTGAGTTGGATGGGTAGAACACAATTATCACCACAACGCCTCTCAGAAACCAAGAAAGTCAATATTGGACGCATTATCATTTTCTGTAAGGGCAAAACATAAAATATTACTTTGACTACTTTGCAGAAATAATTAAGAAAAATAAATATGCAAAAGTATACTTAAAAACATTAAAGCTATGAAACCATACACAAGTGTCCATAAATTAGTTGAACAGTTTAGGGTTGAGGTTTCTGGGAACTAAATTGCAAATATAATTACGTAAAGAGCTAGAAAGAGGGGTGTGAAGTGTTAACCTTTTCATTCAGAAAAATTTTCTATTTTTTTAATTTTATCAATAGATAATTTTGTGATTCTAGATATTTTATCAATTGAATAACCTTCTTTAAGCATTTCACAAGCAACTTGGATTTTTACTTCCATTTTAGCATTTAGTTTTTCTTTTTTAATAATTCGTTCAATAGCATGTAGCATATTTTCTACCTTACTTTCTCTTTCAAATTCAGAATTTAAACCTTTAGCAATATTATTTTAATCATAACATAAAAAACAACCCCACAAATACAAAATATGATAAAATAATATTGAAAAAGTTCAATAATCATGCAACACTAACGGAGGACAACAATGGCAAAGGTAGGGCAAATTGAGAGAGAAACGCAAAACCGTATTGTAGCATTATTTAAAAATGAACTGAAATACACCTATCTTGGAAACTGGGAAGAGAGACCGGATAACAAAAACATTGAAGAGGCTTTATTAACAGCGTATTTAACCAAAAAAGGCTATAACAGAACTCTTATTGCAAAAGCCATATATGATCTTCATTCTACATCCAATAATTATAATGAAGATCTTTATAATATAAATAAAAACGTGTATAGCCTTCTTCGCTACGGTGTTAAGGTAAAAGCTGACGTTGGAGAAAATTACGAGACAGTCCATTTGATTGACTGGAAGCATCCAATGCAAAATGACTTTTACATAGCAGAAGAAGTAACAGTGATGGGAGAAAAAGAAAAACGACCAGACATTGTATTATATATAAACGGTATTGCTATAGGTGTGCTTGAGCTTAAAAGAAGCATCGTGTCAATTGGTGATGGGATACGTCAGAGTATAGCAAACCAGCAGAAGGATTTTATAGAGAAGTTCTTTACTACAGTGCAATTTGTTCTTGCAGGAAACGATTCCGAAGGTCTTCGTTATGGGACAATTGGCACACAGGAAAAATTCTTCTTAAAATGGAAAGAGGATATTGAAGATAACAGCCGTCTTCCACTCGATAAATACCTTGTCAAAATGTGCAATAAAGAGAGGATTATTGAGTTGATGTATGATTTTGTTCTTTTTGACGGTGGACAAAAAAAGCTTCCAAGAGTTCACCAGTATTTTGGAATAAAAGCAGCCCAAGAACATGTGAAAAGGTATGAAGGCGGTATTATATGGCATACACAGGGAAGTGGAAAAAGTATTGTAATGGTACTTTTGGCAAAATGGATTCTAGAGAACATGCCAAATGCCCGGGTTGCCATAATAACCGACAGGGATGAGTTGGATAAGCAAATTGAAAGGGTTTTTACCGATGCAGGAGAGAAGATACTTCGAACATCGAGCGGTAAGGATTTGATGCTTCAGTTGTCAAAACCTGCACCAAGGCTGTTGTGTTCACTTGTACATAAGTTTGGGAAAAAGGGTGTAGACAATTTTGAAAGGTTTATTAAGGAACTGGAAAGTCAGCCTTCCAATGCAGTTGGAGAATTGTTTCTGTTTATAGATGAATGTCACCGTACTCAGAGCGGAAAGCTGCACAGGACAATGAAAGCAATGTTGCCGAATGCTGTATTTATAGGTTTTACAGGGACACCCCTTTTGAAAAAAGACAAGCAGACCAGTCTTGAGATTTTTGGTAAATACATTCACACCTATAAATTCAATGAGGCCGTTGAAGATAAAGTAATACTGGATTTGATGTATGATGCCCGAGATATTGACCAAAAGCTTACGTCGCCGGCAAAGGTTGATGAATGGTTTGAAATTAAGACCCGGGGTTTAAATGAATTTCAAAAGGCTGAACTAAGAAAAAGATGGGGTACAATGCAAAAG
Source organism: Bacillota bacterium (assembly GCA_023421115.1). GTDB lineage: Bacteria > Bacillota > Clostridia > Acetivibrionales > Acetivibrionaceae > Acetivibrio. The sequence continues at coordinate 52,066 of JAEZUI010000133.1, forward strand.
GTCTTAAGTGCCCGTTCCCGTATGGAAAAGATCGTAATAGATATTGTATATGATTTCAGCACAAAGCCGAGAATAAATTCAGGTGATGGCAATGCTATTTTAGTAGCTTCCGAAATATATGAAGCCTGTAGATATTATGAACTCTTTCAAAAGACCGATTTTAAAGGCAAGTGTGCAATTGTTACCTCGTACAACCCCAGTACAAGGGATATAACCACAGAAAACACAGGCAGCAATACTGAAACAGAAAAAGAGTACATTTACAATACATATATGGAAATACTTAAAAGTGTTGTGCCAAAGCCTAAAAAGACCAAAACTGAGACTTATGAGGATAATGTAAAAGAAAAATTCTTAAAAGAGCCTGCAAATATGAAGCTTATCATAGTTGTAAACAAGCTTTTGACAGGCTTTGATGCTCCAAGTTGTACATATATTTATCTGGACAAATCCATGCAGGACCATGGTTTGTTTCAAGCAATATGTCGGGTAAACAGGCTTGATAGCGATGATAAGCAGTTTGGTTATGTTGTAGACTATAAGGATCTTTTCAAAAAGGTTGAAAAAGCAGTTGCAGTATATACCGCAGAGCTTGATTATGATGAATTTGAAAAGGCCGATTGTGACATCCTTTTAAAGGACAGAATTGGAAAAGGCCGAGAAAGGCTGGAGGAGACAATAGAATATCTGGCATTTCTTTGTGAACCGGTGAAGCAGCCTAAAGGTACTCTTGAGTATATGCATTACTTTTGTGGTAATGCAGAAATACCGGAGGATTTAAAGGCTAGAGAAGTTCAGAGAATGGCTTTATATAAAGGAATTGTTGCATTGATAAGAGCTTATGCAAATATAGCTGACGATATGGAAGCAGCAGGGTATAGCGAAAAAGAGATTGCTGAAATAAAAAAACTATTGGATTTTTATTTAAAGCTTCGTGAGCAGATTAAACTTACAAGCAACGAAACCATTGATTTTAAAACCTATGAAGCAGATATGCGTTATCTTATAGACAGTTATATTCAAGCTGACGACCCAAGGAATATTTCTCCTTTTAGTGATATGTCTCTTATAGAGGTAATAGTAAATACAGGAATTGCAGATGCTATAAATAGCATGCCTAATGATGTAAAGGGCAGTAAAGAGGCAGTGGCTGAAGCAATTGAAAACAATGTAAGGAGCAAAATTATTAAAGATCATTTGATTGATCCGGCATATTTTGATGAAATGTCAGCTTTGTTAAATGCCGTAATTAAAGAACGAAAGGATAATGCAATATCCTATGAGGAATACCTAAAGAAGATTGCGGAGCTTGCCAAAAATGTCCAGCAAGGTAAAAGGGACAGTACTCCAGCAACCCTTAATACTCCTGCAAAGAGAGCTTTGTTTAACAACCTTCATATGAATGAAGAGCTTGCACTTTCTGTGCATTATGCTATTATGGAGCACAAGCCCGATGGTTGGAGAGGCGATAATCCCGCCAAAAAAAAGGTAATTAAGAGTGCATTATATAATATTTTAAAGGATGAAGATGAAGTAGAAAGGATTTTTGCAATTGTTGAACAGCAAAACGAGTACTAAAATGGAACAGATAAAACTTGGAGATATAATAATAGAAGTTGAGCAAAAGGATATAAAAAATATACATTTAAGTGTTTATCCTCCTTTGGGTGCAGTTCGTATAGCTGCACCTTTGAAACTTGATATGGATACTATAAGAGTGTATGCACTTTCAAAATTAAATTGGATAAGGAAGCAGCAGGAAAAATTCCGTGGACAGGTTAGAGAAGCACCTAGGGAATATTTAAATAGAGAAAGTCACTTCTTTAGAGGAAAGAGATATCTTTTGAAAGTTGTTGAAAAGGATGCACCACCCAAAATTGAACTTAAGCATAAGACAATGATTTTGCGTGTGCGTCCTGATACCTCAATGGAAAAAAGACAGATAATAATTGATGAGTGGTACAGAGCACAACTTAAAGCCCTAATTCCGCCACTGATTGAAAAATGGGAAAAAGTTATTAAAGTAAAAGTCAACGATTTTGGAATCAGAAGAATGAAGACAAAATGGGGGACTTGTAATACTGAAGTGGGGCGTATATGGATTAATCTTGAGCTCGCGAAGAAACCTCCTCAATGTCTTGAGTATATTGTGGTACATGAAATGGTACATCTTCTAGAAAGAAAGCATAATGATGCTTTTGTAGCGTATATGGACAAGTTTTTACTTAAATGGAAGTACTATAAGGATGAGTTGAACCAGTTGCCTGTGAGGCATGAGAAGTGGAAGTATTAGTGAATTAAACGAGTTGGATTTATTGACATTGTTAAATAAATATGAATGATCCATCAGGAAGCTTTGTATTGCCGATGCTGATCGAATTGGGAAAATGGGGGTAAATTCTGTGAGTGAAAAAAATAAGCCAAAAAAAAATAAGCATTTATATAAATTGCCACCGTGTCCGGCTTACGATATTGAGGGAATGCAAAGCTGGCTAAGTGATATGGCGAAGGACGGATTGCTTTTGAGCAAGTATGGTTTCTTTGCAGGCTTTGCTATATTTGAAAAAACTGAGCCTTGTACTATAAAATATCGTCTAGAAGTAGCACCTAAGACAAGCGTTTGGGCTGACAACGATGGAGAGCCTGATGAAGATACTTTAGAGGTCAATGAGCTTTATGGATGGGAGTATGTAGCTTACAGAGGACAGTTTTATATTTATCGTTCGAAAGAGTTGGAAGCTCGTGAATTAAATACCGATTCTAAAGTACAGGTCATGGCAATTAATAAAGTACGTAGCCGTGAGCGCAATTCGGTTGTTTTTTATCTTTTATGGATAATCTTCTATTTGTATATGAATAACTGTCTGATAACTATGTTGAATCAAGGAACATGGTTTGCGCTTTATAGCATGCTGTTGATAATTTTTATTATTGTAGGTGCACTTAAACGTTTTATTCATCTTGGAAAATTAAGAAGGAAGCTTCTTGAGGGAGTAAAGCTGAATCATCACAAGGCATGGAAAAGAAGGGCATTAAATTACCGTATAGGCAAATTGCTTTTTCCTGTACTTATTATTCTTTGGTTTGGAATTCTATTTCATAAAGGGTACAATTCTCTCACAGATGTTGGGAAAATGCCACTTGCAAATTATGGCGAAGACCCTCCATTTGCTACCATAGCGGATTTTGAACCAAAGGGTGAATATGAACAGAAGGATTTTGCTGGCTTCAATAAAGTACAACAATGGAGTGATTGGCTTGCACCGGTTGCAATAAAGTGGGATGAAGAGGCATCCGTTAAGCTCCCAGATGGTAGAGAATTATCAGGTTTTTTGAATGTGGATTATTATGAAACTTTGGCACCATGGCTTGCACGGGAAGTTGCGCGGGAATTTTTACATAAGGATAGGCGTTATAAAAGATACGAAAAGATAGCATTGCCGGAGCTGGAGGTTGACTATGCCGTTGCATATATGAGCCCTTTTCCTACACTTGTTATTCAAAACGGAAATAAAGTGATACGCGTATCTTTTTCTCATAATCAATCCCAATATGAGCTTTCATTAGGTGAATTGGCAAAGCTTATGGCAAACAGTATTAATTAAAAATTCCATGGAAAAATCGGAGGATAATCTTTGAACTAAAATCCTAGATAGATGAATTGCTAATAAAATTTAATATGTATATAATAGTATATAGTAAATTATTGAAATTGCTGATAAAAGCATAATAAATAAGAATTATGAGGTTTTTTATATGGCTAAAAAACAAGTACTACTGGGAATAGATAATTTTAAGAAACTTATAGACAATAATGGCTATTATGTAGATAAAACTTTGTTAATAAAAGAACTGATAGATCGCCCGGATCAAATAGTGCTGATAACGAGACCTAGAAGATTTGGAAAAACGTTAAACATGAGCATGCTAAAGTACTTTTTTGAACATCCTAAATGCAGACAAGATGAATTTGAGCAGGATTCGGGATACCTGTTTGAAAAATTAAATATAGCTAAGGCAGGAGAAAAATACATACAAGAACTTGGAAAGTATCCTGTAGTTTATTTGACTCTCAAAAACGCAAAACAAAACAATTGGGAAGATACATTATATAATTTGAAATTGACTATAGCGCAGGAATATAGCCGTCATAAATATTTGTTGGACGGTGAAATACTTACTGAATATGAAAAAGTTAAATATATAGATATTATAAGCATGAAAGCAGAGAGAGTAGAGTACACAAATGTTATATTACATTTGACAGAATATTTAAAAAGGTACTTCAAAGAAGATTGTATAGTAATTATAGATGAATATGATACACCAATTCAATCCGGTTATATTGAAGGATATTTTGAAGAAGTAATTGAGTTCCAAAAAAGCATGCTGGTAAAAGGCTTTAAAGACAACAATGCACTTAAACAAGGGATGCTTACAGGAATAATGAAAGTAGCACAAGAAAGTATATTTAGCGATTTTAACAACCCATCAATAAATACCATATTATCAGAAAGGTATAAAGATAAATTTGGTTTTATCCAATCTGAGGTTGAAGAAATGGCAGAATATTTTGAACTTACAAGTCATTTAGAAGACATAAAAAACTGGTATGATGGATATATATTTGGGATAGATACGGTGATATATAACCCTTGGAGTATAATTAAATACATGAGTACACCAGAAGATGGTCTAAAGCCATATTGGATAAACACAAGCGACAACAGAATGATAAAAGACGTAATGCAGTTAGATAAAGCAGAAGGTAAAAAAGTAGTAGAGAAGCTAATAAAGGGAGAAGAGGTATCAAAGGTAATTGAAGAAAATATTATATATCAAAGCATAAAGGATAATCCGGACGTTGCTTGGAGTTTTCTTTTGCATGCAGGGTATCTTAAAGCATGTGGAAAAGAAAAAGAAGGATATGAATCAAAGTTTACGTACAAATTAGCGATACCGAATATAGAGATAAAAACAATATATACAGATATAATAATAAGCTATTTTAAAGAAGATGAAGATATTCTTGCAGATGTTAATTATATAATAAAAAGTTTGTTTGATAATGATATAGAAGCCTTTGAAAGGCTTATGAAAGAATTGTATTTAGGTCAGGTGAGCTATCATGACGCCAGTTTGGAAAATATAAAGGAACGAGAACAAAAGGAGAGGTTTGAAAGTTTCCATCATGGTTTTATGCTGGGGTTGTTTGTACAAATGGGTAGGGAGTTTATAGTAGAGAGCAATAAAGAGTATGGTTTAGGACGTCCCGACATAGTTATAATACCGAAAGATATGGATAAAACGGCATATGTTTTCGAATTCAAATGGGATAGCATAAAGGGTTCAAAAACACTTGATATATTGGTAGATGAAGCGGTAGCTCAAATTAGAGAAAAGAAATACAAAGAAGGAGTTTATAAGGTTCATGGTCACGAAAATATAGTTTGTATCGGGATGGGTTTTAAAGGTAAGGAATTGAAAATGTTAATAGCAAAATGAAGTTCTTTTGTACAGGGATCAAATAATCCAAATATAAAACCCGCAACCTTTAAATTAAGGTGCGGGTTACTTAATATGCTTTTTTGGGTATAGGGGCTTTCTAATTCCTTTACTTTTGCCCCAGAAGCTTCATTCTCATCAGTGCAAAATCTATGGCATTTTGAGCTCCGTCGCCATTCAAATCGGCAGCCTTATCCCAGAACTCATATTTGTTGACGCTCATACCTAACAAAATCATTCTGAAGGTCCCAAAATCAATTGAATTAAAAATTCCGTCACCATTAACATCACCTTCAAGAACCGCTGTTGGAGTATTTTCAGCAGTAGGTGTTGGTGTAGGTGTTGGAGGTATTGTCGAAGTTGTTCTACAACGGTCAAAAAATTTAAAAACATCAGGTAACACCACAGGTACCATCCCTGCATGGTCTGCATTTACTTCCTTATATTCGTTTTCATAACCTTTATTGGTCATCCATGTGTTTAGTAGCCTGCTTGCACTTAATGATGGGGCTTGTGTTCCTTCAGTTATAAAGATTGGAGTATTGCGTACATTATCCCATGGATAGCCTGTTTCCTGCACAAATGGTCCTGACATGGGTGCCAAAGCAGTCCAGTATTTAGAATATTTACCGCCAATATACCATGTGCCTCCGCTTCCCATGGAGTGTCCAGTAAGAAATACCGAACCTGTGTCAATAGGATATTCGTTTAATACTATTTCCAATACGTTGATTACGTCTTTTTCGCTGAGTTCATTTGTACGATCACTGTCCGCTGTAACTTGAGACATGAGTTTTGCTGCTTCATCCGGTTTGCCAAAAGGAGCCGAAAGTCTCAGGAAGTTTCCATATGCACCGGTATGCCCCATAGGTGAGACAAGTATGTATCCGTGTTGCATGGCAAGATTGATCATTTGATTGTTGTTCTGAACTAAATATGAACTCTCGTCATTTCCAGCTCCATGCAGGAACATGACCAACGGCAGCTTTGATTTGCCATCCCAGTTGGTTGGAACACAAAGCCGGTAGCGTTCTACAGTATTAGCTTCAGGAAAATAGTAAGTCCTATTCTGATCACCCTTTGCTTGCCACTGTGAGGAGCCAGGATTGGCAATTGACTTTGCAAGAGCCTGAGACGCAAGCATCTGTTCCTCCGCATTGATTTTTGTACCAAAAGAAATTGAACGTTCACCTGCTGCATGTATATATGGAGTTTCAAACATCACTGATAATGTAATTACCAGCGCTAATACAGAATAAAGTACTTTCTTCAAAACTATACCCCCTTAAAGTGATTGTTTTTTTGGAAATTCATTGGTTATACACTTCAATTATTTCATTAATTATACAATTCGTAAATAGATATTTTTTTAGGCAGAAGTTTGAAGAAGATTAAAAATACATACAACTGCAAACTTTTAGGAGAGCTTTTGTTTTAAATTGTTCTATTGAATTTTTATGAGAAGTTTTTTCTTGTTACTTATTTTAAAGTTACCAAGTATAAAGTATGTTATCATGATAACGAAAAAAGAAACGGTGGTGGTAGACAAAGTGGAGAAAGAAGCCATGTTAATCTCTAATATTTTAAACGGGGATATAAAATCGTTTGAAATTCTAATGGATAAGTATAGAAACCGCATTTATAATTTTCTTTTGAAGATGACTTTTTCAAAAGAAGATGCTGAAGATATGACGCAGGAAGTATTTGTACGGGCCTATAACAGTCTATATCAGTATAACAGTAAATGGTGTTTTTCTACATGGATATTTAAAATTGCTGTTAATGTGTTTAAAACAGAGTATACAAAGAAAAAAAACAGGGAATCTAAGGAAGTTCAAAGCTTGTTAAGTAATCAAAGGATTTCAAATATTACTGAACCGGAAAAAGTGCTTGAAAATATCGAAACCAAAATGGAAGTACTTAAAATGCTTGAAGAATTAAAGGTTGAACAGAGAGCGGCACTGGTTCTTAAATATGTTCAAGGATTTTCATATAAGGAAATAGGGGAAGTATTGAAAGTGTCCCCAGAAAATGCAAAGGTACGGGTTATGAGGGCTAAGAAACTTCTTGCCAATAACTATAGCAGGCTAAAGGGAGGGATAGTTCATGAAATGTGATAACTTTGACAAGATAGTACTCTATATTGATGGAGTATTATCAGATCAAGATTCAAAAGATTTGAAAAATCATATGAGTACTTGTGAGGAGTGTAGAAAAACATTTGAAGTTCTCATTAGTACAAAAGAATTGCTGAAAGATGAGTTCATTCCGGATGAGAACATTGATATTAAGGTGTTAAATACTATTGATAAAAACAGATATGTTTGTAACAATAAGTTTAGGCTATTACATAGGATAAATACGTTAAAAAGTAGGTTAAAACCTATTGCAGCAATATTTTTTATGTGTTGTATTACGTTTTTATTCTTAAGTCATGGAAAGGACTTTAAAAATGCGTTATTATCTTTACCGGCACACCAGTTTCAGGATGTATCTGAGCCTGTTAATATTCTTGTTTTAGGGAAAGACAATTTTAAAAGTACGGATGCAATTATTTTAATTAACTATGAGCCAAAAAGTGCCCAGTTGAATCTGTTATCTATTCCTAGAGATACAAGAGTAAGTTTAAAAGGCTCACAAACAAAGCTTAGCAGGCTTTATCAGGAGGGTGGCCCTGATCTTGTGGTAGATACAGTAAGCGATCTACTAAAGGTTGATATAAAATATTATATTTGTTTTGATATAGAGAGTGTTAAGAAATTTATTGACATGCTTGATGGAGTGGATTTTGATATTGAATGTGATATGAATTATGATGATCCGTTACAGGGTATACATATAAACCTTAAAAAGGGTAAAAGTCACCTATCGGGCGATGAAGTTGTTCAATTTCTTTTGTACAGAATGTCAAATAATCCAAACATAATAGAGAGTGCACACTATGATGGAAGTGATTTTCGTAGGATTGAAGCACAACAAAGTATGTTGAGAGAATTGATTAGGCAAAAAACGGACATCAAATATATTTCCAAAATTGACGAACTTGCACACATAGCTATGGAAGATCTTGAAACAGATATTAAGTTAGATGAGTTTTTAAGTATTTTTATAAATATAGCTAAGTTAAATGCCGATGATGTTAATATGTTTATACTTCCTTTCAAAAATGGAGTAATAGATGGTTGGTTTTATGTCCTTATCAATGAAAAAGAAACAAAAAAAATAACCGATATATATTTTCAGTCGAGATATATGGAACTCAATTAGTATTATAATGAAATTAAGGGTAGTGAATTCTATAAGTAGAATACAATATTTTAGAAACCAAGAAGGTTAATATTACACTATAACTGCTGTCGAATAATTATAAATGCAAAAAACGCCATATATGCATGGAAATGCTTATATGGTGTTTTTGTTAGAATAAATAAACAATTATGATAAGAAAATTCTAACTACATAAAAGAATAAAGCTAGTTTAATTTTTGTTACAAAAATGTGTGCATAGGAAAAATTGTAACATATATATTGTTTTTGTATAATATGTTTGCTATAGTAAAGAAAGTTTCAAAAGTTTACATTAGATAGGGTAGAAGATTATTATAGTAAAGATAGAGAGGTTAGTTCAATGAGGAAATCTATAATTTTAATATCAGTAGCTTTATTATTAGCAGTGTCGGGCTATACACTCATAAAATCTAAGGGAGCAGCAGAAAAAATCCTGCCGTCAAAGGGAACCACCGAGACAAAAAACACAATAGTTTTCCTTGGAGATTCAGTAACTGCCGGATATGGTGTTGAAAGTAGTCAGGCATTTCCATATCTCATAAATGAATATTGGAAGGATAGTAATATTTCTTTTACATCTAAAAATGAAGGTATTAGTGGAGATACTACAACCGGGGTGTTATCACGTTTGGATAGTATTCTGACGGATGACGTCTATATGGTTTTTCTTGAGATTGGAGCAAATGATGCTTTTGAAAAAAAGGATGTCAGAGTAATAAAAGATAATATAAAAACAATAATACAAAGAATTCAAGACAGGCAAATTAAAGTTGTTCTAATGGCTATGGATTTACCTAAGGTTGCTTACTTAAAGGATGCGGATTATGTAAAGAGTTTTGCCGCTATTTACGAGGAAGTTGGCAAGGAATTGGAGATACCTGTTATGCCTTCTTTAGTCAAGGAAAACGATAATAAAAATGATATATGGCAGGAAGATAGAATTCATCCAAGTTCTAAGGGGCATCAAGTTTTGGCAAAGAATGTGTTGAGGTTTCTAAATAAGGAATGGGTATATGATAATTAATTTGATGAGCTTTACGATCTGAATATTGAATAGGCCTAAACAAAAAATATGGTATTATAATAGTTAGATGATTTTATTTTGGAGGGATAAATCAAATGGAGTTTTCATCTTATGGAGGTATGGATACTATGTTTAGTATCATACCTGTAATTGTAATTTTAGTATTTGTATTTGTAATTGGGGCAATTATTGTGAGCGCGATACGGGGAGTGAGTCAGTGGCAAAAAAATAATGAAGCTCCTGTTTTAACAGTTGAGGCAACTGTGGTAGCAAAACGAGCAGATGTTAGTACACACCATCACAATGTAAGAACAGATAATATGAGTCATGTATCGTCATCCACTATATATTATGTTACATTCCAAGTGGCTAGTGGAGATCGTATGGAGTTTAAAGTTCGTGATAAGGAGTATGGAATACTAGTGGAAAGTGATGTTGGTAGACTGACCTTTCAAGGTACACGCTATTTAGGGTTTGAGCGAATTAGGAATTACTAGCCCTATTCCAATGAAATATATACAATCAGGGTATTTCAATATAAAGACTTATTGCTTCTACTTTGCCGTCTTTAACTCTCAGGTAAACGTTGAAAGGCCAATTCAGATATCTATTTTACGGAATATGAGTGTTCTGATTAATCATCTAGCAAGCAAAAAAACGTTACAAGAAAAACGGTTTTTTGCTTGCTAGATTTCTATAGACAAAAAATTAATCAACATAGTCCCATTCAATAACATAGCTCTTTCCATATTCGCCCCGCACAATAATTTTAGAACCATCTTGATTCCAAAATGCCATACCAATAGAATCATTAAGACTAGAGGCATAAACAGTTGTGCTATTAGCGATACCGTCATTTTTTAAGTAAGCTATTCTGACTTCAATATTATTTTCGTTTTTAATAGTATATGCAATCTTATCATAAAAAGCTGTAGGGAGTATTATATATGTAACTCCCTACAGTCTCTAAAACTCGCAATTTTGGAGTGATTAATTTATATTTAAATTCCTATACACACCATCCTTAAATTGTTTAATCGCATTATCTTTATTTACCTCTCCCATAACATATGGATATAATGCATAATCAATAAATACATTCATTATAATATCGTCATACTCAGTCATTGTTTTACCGTTTATTTTGCCTAATACCGGCTTGTATAAACTATATAGATTTTGATTAATGGTTCGAGAAATGCAACTGTTATCCTCTGCTAAACTGTTAATTGTTTCTATGTTGCTTGCAAAGTCACCGTATTTAGTTGCCAAGTCCTTATTGTATTCGGCGTTGGTTGTTATATACTCAATAAATTCCCAGGCTAGCTCTTTTTTAGAGCTTCCGCTGTATATTCCCATCCATGTTCCACCCCAGAAAGTTGGTATTTCAGGTAGTGCAATTCCCCATTTACCGTCTTCTTTGTATTGCTCGTCCATATTTACATCGATTATCCATGGAACTCCCCATGTTGGTATGGTCCATGCAAAATGCTCATTATCATTAATAGCATAGCACCACTGGGGCGTCCAAGGCGAAAGATTACCAACAAGTCCTTCATCGTGTAATCTTTTTGAAAGATCCATAAACTCATCAATCTTAGGATCTATAAACAGCTCTCCGTTTTTAATCCATCCTGTACTGCGGCTTCCTAAATATATTCTTAACAGCTCATCTAAATTTGGAAACAGCTTTACCTTTCCCGTGCTTTTTTCTTTTATCTTTCTAGCAGTCTCAAGTATTTTTTCTGAGGATGCAAACATTTTTGATATTTCTTCAGGGTTATCTGTTCCAAGATAAGCCTTTGCAAGATCTCTTTTATATCCTATTCCAGTGGGAGTGGAATGATGAGATAAAGCTCTTACTTTTCCATCAGGACTTCTTCCAACGTCAATTGTATATGGTACTAATTTTTCATTAAGTGCCTCTGCATTGTAAGGTGCAGAAGACAAGTTTTCAAAAGAACTCGTGAAATTTACGTACTTCTTTACAAAAGCAGATTCTAGGGCAATAACATCTGCATCTATTGACCCAGAACTAAGTCCACTAGATAAATGAGTCTGATAAGTTGCGTTTACATCCGAGATGCAATTTATATTAATCTTAACTCCCGGATGGCTAGCCATAAAATCTCTCGCAAGAACAGAAGCTTCATCTCGATTAAAATGCAAAAGTGTTATTTCTTCAGTATAATCATTTTTGATTTCTTCTTTTATATCATTTTTGCCTAAGATTATGGTGCTTGTTTTGTCATCCCAATTAACCGGTACATCTAAAGCGTTTGCGATGGCTCTTAATGGAACATAAGAACGACCATTGTAAATAATAGTGTCCATTCTACTTCCGTCCGTATCTTGAGGAATATATTTGTCTCCATTTAATATGTAATTGATGTTAGTGTTAATATCAGCAGTAATTTTTATGATACCTGAACTTGCGGCTACTCCTGATATAAAACCAACGATCATTACTGTGGCAATAATGAAACACAGCATTTTTTTTGTAATTTTCATGATATTCTCTCCTAATAGTTATTTCAACTAACTGTCTTTGTATACAGTAATGTTGATATTTTGTTTGATAACAAATCATACTTATGTTACCATAAATAACTATAAATAAAAACCTTTCCGTTTAGTTTTATTACAATGCATAGTATAAAGCTAAAGTGGCAAAAAATTAGGTCTTATAAACACTGAGTTTTTTCGTTATCCCAGAGTTGGAACTTATATTTTAATCGTTCCTAAACAAAACCTCCACTTCTTTTGTGGAGGTTTTGTCTTTCCTCTTTCGAACGAAGTGAAAGAGGAAAAACTGGAAATACTCAATACTCTGAAGTTTATGCTTATGCTTTTTCTAAATCGTTGATACTTATCTCCCTAGAATGATGGGTGTGTTCCCAGTCTTTGTTGTTTTTTCTCAAAAAGCCTTGAATAGTTATAGGCATCCAGGTCAAACAATAAAGTGGATATATTATAAAAGCAACCAGCACTTTAGGGGAAAATTTCTTTTCTGTAAGTATTATTATTGGCCCATAGAAAAACTGCAGTGTCGCAAATATATACCATATACCAACAGGAAAAACATATTTTAAGTTGAAAAAAGGTGATTGAGGAAATACGGTTTGAACCCACATCATAATGGTTAGCAGACCTATAAAAATAAATCTTATAGGTTGAAACAAGTATATTGCATTATCAAAGGAGGTCAAATCGCTATCCTTAAAAGCCTTTTTAAAAAGCGGACCTAAGAAACGACTTGCACAATCTGCGTGTCCTTGCATCCATCGTATACGTTGATTCCAGGATTGCTTTAAAGTAAGAGGTTTTTCATCATATACAATAGCATTATGTGCCCATCCTACCTTTAAGTCACTGAGGGCAAGTTTCATTGTAAATTCCAAGTCCTCTGTAAGACATGTAGCGCCCCAACCGATCTGCTTCAAAATATCCACATCTACACAAAAGCCTGTTCCGCACAAACTACAGCTTAATCCAAGATTGTATCTTGGAAGCTGGAATATCCTGTTTGACAGCCAGAATGCAATTGAATAGGAGCAGGTTATCCATGAATCGTAGGGGTTTTTGCTGTCAATATAACCCTGAACTACTTTGTGTCCTTGACACAGTTTTGCGTTCATTTCCAGAAGATAGTTAGAAGTTACAAGATTATCTGCATCAAAAACACTTATTGCATCATATTTTTCCTCCATAGTGAATATTTTTGAAAACATCCACTCTAAAGCATGACCTTTACCACGCAGTTCATTATTAACTCTTGTATGCACCAATGCACCATGATCGGCAGCAATTTGAGCGGTGTTATCAGTGCAATTGTCGGCTATTACAAAAACGTCATAAAGACCTTTAGGATAGTTTTGTTTAAAAAGGCTTTCAATTACATGAGCAATAACTTTTTCCTCATTATGGGCGGCAATAATTAAAGCAAATTTCTTTTCAGGAGCATAACTTTTTGACTCGGTATCCTTTCTCTTTATCCAGCCAAAAATGGAAATGCCAAAAAAGTAGCACCCTGCAATAAAAATTATCACCTGTATTAATTGTGTAGTATGGTATACCACATTATTCAGTAGTGATAACATTTGATTCCTCCATATGAAATTTATATTTATATATTGAACACTAATTACATTTAGTCCTTCGTTTTATTTTGCGCTTAATAAGGAAAAATATTTATGATAAAAAAATAATAAAATATGTTATAATAATATAGAAAAATATGAAATTATTTAATATGCGTTGCAAACAGCTTTTAAAGATTTAATAACTGGACAAATTGTTTTGCTGCTTCTATAGAAAATCATTTTTTAAAACTTTTGATATAAAGGTTTCTCTGTTTATTACAGAGGTTGTCATGCTTTTAAGATTGTTACAAAACTTTAAAACTACGGGGGTAGATTTGATGACGAAGACCTACTATAACGACGCAGTAATTGGAAATTCACGTATGCTTGCATGCTTAAATAAAAAAGGTGAATTAGAAAGGTTGTTTTGGCCTCATATTGATTATCCTCAACACGTTGAGCGTTTTGTGTCCGGTATCTTTGATATGCGTCACAACAATAGTACATCGTGGTTTGGTGAAGACAATTGGCAAAGGGTTCAAGCCTATATTGAAGATACCAACATACTCAAGACCAGTTTAACAGATAGTAACTGGGGGCTGCGTATTGACCAGCTCGATTTGGTCCTGCCCGATAGTGATATCTATATAAGGCAATATGAGATTGAAAATATAGGGACTCAAGATTTTGAATTGGGGTTTATTCAGTATTCGTCAATGATTACAACTACTCCTGATTTAAGGAGTACACTTTTTGATTTTGATACCGATTCACTGATTCACTATAAGCATAATTATTACATCTCTATTTCTTCGGATATTGAAGCTTTTCAATTTCAGTTGGGCAATAATGCGATTGATTCGGCAAGACATACCCAACTAAATGGTTTTGAAAATATCGGAATGATGAGAGATGGGGCTGTGTCATGGAAAATAGGTACTGTTAAACCCGGTGAAAAAAAGAGTTTTAACTTGTTTATCTGTGCTTCACATACACTAAAAGGTGTGAAAAAACTAAATAGAGAATGCAAGACTTTAAACATTAATGAACAATATGAAAAAACCAAAAAGTATTGGCTGAAGTTTTTAAGTGAAGCTAAACAGTTAAGGACGGGTAAGGCTGCAGTTGATAACTTGTATAAAAGGTCGCTGCTGGTTTTCAAGCTTATGTCTGATGAACATACAGGTGGTCTTTTAGCTTCAGCGGAGATTGATGAAGGCTTTAGCAAATGTGGTAGGTATGCTTATTGCTGGGGAAGAGATGCCGCTTTTATTACTAGTGCTTTAGATGCCGCAGGACTTACAAAAGCGGTGGATAAGTTTTATAATTGGGCTGCCGACACTCAGGATGATGATGGTTCATGGCACCAGAGATATTATATGGATGGCAATCTTGCTCCTTCATGGGGAATGCAGGTTGATGAAACCGGAACACTTATTTGGGGTGTATTAAAGCACTATGAGATTACAAAGGACAAGAGTTTCCTTGAAAACATGTGGAACACTGTAAAAAAGGGAATAGACTTTCTTGTGAATTTTATAGATGCCGAAACGGGACTTCCAAAACCAAGCTATGACCTTTGGGAAGAACGGGTTGGAGAGCATACCTATTCGTGTGCAGCTGTATATGCCGGTATTAAGGCAGGAGTTCAAATAGCTGAAATATTAGCAGTTTCCAAGGAGACTGTTAAGGATTGGGATTTTATTGCCGAAGATATTAAAAAAGCAATGGAAACTATGCTTTGGAAGGATGAGGCAGGTAGGTTTATCCGAAGTGTAAGGACAAAGCTTAATCCTTGGGGAAGTGAACATTCTCACCACACAACTGTAATTGAAGTGAATTCAAAAGGCTATCGAAGAGATGTTACTTTAGAAGATTGGACAATTGATGTAAGTTTGTTGGGTGTGTCAATCCCCTTTGAAGTATTTGATGCAAAAGATAGAAGAGTTGCAGCGACTGTTGAAGCTATTGAAAAAGCTCTTACAGCTCAACCTGCCGGTGGAATAAAAAGGTATGAAAATGATAATTATATTGGTGGAAATCCATGGGTGTTAACAACTCTTTGGGTTGCGCTTTATCATATTGAAGTGGGCAATTTGGAAAAGGCAAAAAGTTATTTAGAATGGGCTGCAAAGTCCAGTACCAAATTGGGCTTGTTACCGGAACAGGTTAATAGAGATACCGGTGAGCCTTGTTGGGTTATTCCTTTAACATGGTCTCATGCAATGTTTGTTTTGGTGTTAGCCAAATTAATTGAAGCAGGTGCTTATTAAAGAGATAAGCATAATTAGATAAGGTGGTTTCTAAAAATAACTGGTCACTTTGCTGTTTTAAAAAAGTATGATTTTATTGGGATGATGCTATAAATATTGGCCAATTAATAAGAAACCTAATGGGAGAAATAAATGCCTAAACAAAAATCAGTTTTTGTATGTCAGGATTGTGGATATGAAAGCAACGGGTGGCTTGGGAAGTGCCCGGCATGTAATAACTGGAACACTTTTACCGAGGAAGTTCAGGATACATCTGCAAGCTCAAAAAAGAAAAATGTACTGTTTGACGTAAAGCCTGTTAATATCAATGATATTGAAATAGACAGTGAAGAGCGCTATTTGACGGGTATTAAGGAGATGGACCGCGTATTAGGAGGCGGTATTGTGAAGGGCTCGCTTGTACTCGTGGGTGGTGACCCGGGGATTGGAAAGTCTACACTTATACTGCAAATTTGTGATACTGTTAGAATTGATTCCAAAATAATATATATATCCGGAGAAGAATCTATAAAGCAAATCAAAATCCGTGCCGATAGATTAGGTGTAAGGAATCCTAATCTGTTAATGGTCTCAGAAACAAACTTTAAAGCTATTCAAGTTATAAGTGAGAGGGAGAACCCTGCTCTTATAATTGTTGACTCCATACAAACCATGTTTAACGAGGAACTTTCCTCTGCACCGGGTAGTGTAAGTCAGGTTAGGGAGATAACGGCAGGTCTTATGCGGATTGCAAAAAGCAGTAATACAGCGATTTTTATTGTAGGACATGTGACGAAGGAAGGGGCTTTGGCTGGACCAAGGGTTTTAGAGCACATGGTTGACACCGTTTTATATTTTGAAGGAGAACGGCACTTGAGCTATAGAATATTGAGAGCTGTCAAGAATAGATTTGGGTCAACCAATGAAATTGGCATATTTGAAATGAAGGATGTAGGACTTATTGAGGTGGAAAATCCCTCAATGCTGATGATCTCAGATAGAAAAGAGAGCGTTCCGGGGTCGGTTATTGTGTCAAGCCTTGAGGGCACAAGACCAATGCTAATAGAGATTCAAGCTCTTGTGTGCCCTACCAATTTCGGAATGCCGCGCAGAATGGCAACAGGGATTGATTACAATAGAATAACTTTACTAATGGCTGTATTAGAAAAGCGAGTAGGTATGCAGCTTCATAACTATGATGCTTATGTAAATGTGGTTGGAGGCTTAAAAATAGATGAACCTGCATGTGACTTAGGTGTTGTAGCAGCAATAGCTTCTAGCTTTCGAAATAAGCCGGTAGATATGAGTACTGTGCTTATAGGCGAAGTGGGTTTGACAGGCGAGGTCAGGGCAATAAACCAAATAGAAAAGAGAGCTATTGAAGCTGCAAGAATGGGTTTTAAAAGCTGTGTTGTTCCTGCGGGAAATATTAAGGCAATAAAACAAGTTAAGGAGTTAAAAGAAATAAATATAAAACCTGTGGAAAATGTTGTGGAAGCTTTAGGTATTCTTTTGTAGTACTTCTGTACCAACTATCATCAATGCCATAGTATGGCTTTATGGAGGGTCTGTTAATGGGCAAAGATAAAAATAATGATTTGGAATTTCTTGAAGTGTTGCGTATGGTTGCTCCAGGAACACCCCTTAGGGAAGGCTTGGAAAGTATTTTGAAAGCAAGAACCGGAGCGCTTATAGTTGTTGGAGATTCTCAAGAGATATTGAAGCTTGTGGATGGAGGATTCTTTATAAATAAAGAGTACTCACAGGCTTATCTTTATGAATTGGCCAAAATGGACGGAGCAATAGTATTGAGTAAAGATCTCAAGAAGATACTTTACGCAAATGCCATGCTTATACAGGATACTTCAATTTATACTGATGAAACGGGTACAAGACACAAAACTGCAAATAGGGTATCAAAGCAAACTGGAGAAATTGTAATAAGTATTTCGCAGAGAAGAAATATTATTACTCTATATAAGGGAGCTAGAAAATATATTATTAAAGAGACCTCTGCAATTTTGACGAAGGCTAATCAAGCTTTGCAGACAATGGAAAAGTACAGAAATGTTTTGGATAGCGCTGTGAATAACCTAAGTGTATTGGAATTTGAGGATATAGTTACTCTAGATGATGTGGCTTTTGTAATTCAGAGAATAGAGATGGTTATGAGGGTTGCAGTAGAGATGGAGAAATACACATGTGAACTTGGAAATGAGGCCAGACTTTTAACTATGCAGCTAGATGAACTTTTGGCAAATGTAGAGGGTGATGAAATTCTTATCATTGAAGATTACATGGAGCAATATGCCAACAGTACGTCTGAGCAAATGCAAGAAAACTTAAGACGACTTTCTTTTGATGAACTTATGGAAATATCAAACATATGTAAGATCTTAGGCTTTGACCCAGGAGCAAATGCATTTGATACGGCGATCTTTCCACGAGGTTACCGACTGCTTAGCAAAATTCCAAGAGTACCTCTGGCGGTTATAAAGAATTTGGTGGACAGATTTCTTAACTTCCAAGGTATTATAAATGCTACAATTGACGAACTTGATGAAGTTGAAGGGATTGGAGAGGTAAGAGCAAGAATGATAAAAGAAGGCCTAAGAAGGGTACAGGAGCAACTTTTCTTAGATGCACGAAGGATCTGATACATTATAAAAATATAAAAAAGTTTTCTACAAGAATACAAAAACAAGAGGTTGAAATCTAACCTCTTGTTTTTATCTTAAATTGTATTTTCCGAGCATTTTAATTCTATCAAGTTCTTTCAAAATTATGTCATATAGATTAAGATCTAGAGTATTACATATTGAAGCTAGATAAAAGAGATTTCTTCCAATATCCTTTTCAATAAGATCTCTACAGTTGTCGCAAAGCTTTCCTTCTAGATGAGTTTTCATATTATTCCGGATTTCGTCAAAGTTGTAATCAACGGGCAGAGCCT
The DNA here is from genome assembly GCA_023421115.1 of Bacillota bacterium. Classification (GTDB taxonomy): domain Bacteria; phylum Bacillota; class Clostridia; order Acetivibrionales; family Acetivibrionaceae; genus Acetivibrio. The sequence goes on from JAEZUI010000133.1 coordinate 71,170, forward strand.
GTTTCTTTGCATTAATCTTAACGCAACCACACTGGGTAACAGACTTAATAATCCCACGGTTTACACGTCCGTTTGAATCCTGAAATTTTGTTATTTGATCTAGAATGCTTTTGTTTCTTACAAGAAGTTCAGCTACAGTGTATTGGAATTGATCTACCATAATGTCATTCAATATGGTTCACTCCTTAGATGTATTCATTAATATAAAAATCAGAAGTTCTTTTGACATTACTATTATAATTGTAAAAATGGGGCTTTGTCAATTAAAAATACAATGGATAAACATGGTAGAAAAGTCGATGATTCCATACAGGATAGGCTCAACGTGTTTTTTTCACATAAGAAATTTTAAAAGTAAAAATTACTATTGACATAAACATAGGCGCATGCTAGAATAAAAATTTTTGACTTTGTATTTTTCTTGTAGTATACTTAATATGTAGGAATTAGTTGGGATATTTCGCAGTTTTCATAAATATCTAATTAGCAAATTTTACAAAAAAGAATTTAAAGATTTAAGAAATTATTCTTTTGCTTTGTTGAGCTTTTAGTTTAATCCTTTTTATAAGGAGATGTAGGAGTCAAGTTTGAAGAGGGTTAGGAACTAAAGCTTTTATGCAGTTATTCGTTGTTTTATTTTTGTTAAGTTTATGTACAAACATTAAGTTACTTGTTCATATTTTGACAATTTGCCACCTGTGAAATAGAATTGCTGGAATAAAGATTCACTGGTTTTGAAGCTTTATGGAAGTAACCTAATTAACGGTTCGAAAATTTATTGTTTTGATATTTAATAGAAATATAGAAGTTGAAACTCATACAAAGATAAAAGGGTTCGTGTTATTTGTTTATGGGAGGAGAGAATATGTATAATGTAGGTGATAGGATTGTTTATCCCATGCATGGGGCTGGAATAATAGAGTCTATTGAAGAAAAGGAAATACTCGGCAACAAACAAAGCTATTATGTCGTTAGGATACCAGTCGGGGATATGAAGGTTATGATTCCCACAGAGAATGTTAAAGGTATAGGCATAAGGGATGTAATTAGTGAAAAGGATGCGGACAAGGTATTTTCGGTGCTTGGAAATGATAGAAGCAATTCAACGAGTAATTGGAACAAACGTTACCGGGAGAATATGGTGAAAATTAAGAGTGGAAATATATATGAGGTGGCTGATGTTGTAAGGTCTTTAATGTTGAGAGAAAAGGAAAAAGGGTTGTCCACCGGAGAGAGAAAAATGCTTAATAGTGCGAAGCAGATACTTGTAAGTGAATTGGTGTTGGCAAAGAATATGAATGCCATAGAGATTGAAAAAATAATAGGCAATTTTTTGAGCACTTAAGATTTTGGACATATTCTAGAGAAATAAGTTACGTATATTTAATAATAAAAAGGGTTTTCAAGGACAAGTTTAATATTTACGATAATATATCAAGGAAATTCAAGCACACTGAAAAGTTTTATCGCGTTCAATATAGAAAACAAAATAATAAGCAAGAAATAATCAAGTAATAATCATATGTATCTATGGTATAAAGCCATGGATATTTTTATTGTATTTTCTGGGCTAATTCAAATATTTACATTTTATTTAGTTTCTTTTATTATGGTAATATCTTTTTCTATTGGAGTGTTGTATATGAAGAGTGAAAACAAATCCTATGTCAGCTTGGTTATTGTTGCTGCAGGTAAGGGAACTAGAATGAATATGGATGTTAATAAGCAGTACATTAATGTAGGTGGAATTCCTATATTGGCAAGAACTTTGAAAATATTTGATTCTTTGAATTACATAGACGAGATTATTTTAGTGGTACATTCTGACGATATTCTATATTGCAGGGAAAACATTATTCATGGACGCAACTATATGAAAATAAAGAGTGTTGTGACCGGAGGGGCAACAAGGCAGGATTCTGTTTTTAACGGACTGAAGGAAGTTGCAGAAAAAGCGGATATAGTTTTGATACATGACGGTGCAAGACCCTTTATTGATGAGGATAGTATTATTCGTTGTATAGAGGCTGTAGAACAATATGGTGTGGCTACTGTCGCTGTGCCGGTTAAGGATACGGTAAAATCTTCAGATAGTGAGGGTTTTGTTAATTCAACTTTAGACAGAAGTGTATTATGGTCTATTCAGACGCCACAAGCTTTCAAATACAACATAATTATGGATTCTCACAAACAGGCCCAACACGAGGGCTTTGTTGGAACCGATGATACAGTTCTTGCAGAAAGGTTGGGCAATAAAACAAAGCTTGTTATGGGGACTTACAACAATATTAAAATAACTACGAGAGAAGATTTGATCTTTGCAGAAGCTATTGTAAAATCAAGTTAGATGAACTTTGAGAGGATGTGTTGCAGAATTGATAAGGGTTGAAAATATAACGAAGCAATTCGGTACTTTTACTGCTGTTAAAAAATTAAGTTTTGAAGTTGAAAAAGGTGAAATCTTTGGATTGTTAGGTGAGAATGGAGCAGGTAAAACTACTACCTTGAGAATGCTTGCAACCATGTTAAAACCGACAAATGGAACTGCAATAATGGCGGGTTTTGATATTATTAAAGAGCCGGAAAAAGTCAGGTCAAAGATAGGAATTCTTTTTGGAGGAGAGACAGGTCTTTATGATAGATTGTCTTGTGAAGAGAATATAGCCTATTTTGGGCAGCTCAATGATATGAGCAGAGATAAAATTGAGGACAGAGTGAAGACTATGGCTAAAGTTTTTGGTATGGAAGAGTATATTAAAAGAAGAGCAGGTAAATTGTCTAAGGGGATGAAGCAGAAAGTTGCCTTTGCAAGAGCAATTATTCATGATCCCGACATAATGCTTTTTGACGAGCCAACTTCAGGTCTTGATGTAAGTGCAATTAGGGATGTACATGAGTTTATCAGAACATGTAAAAAGGATGGAAAGACTATAGTGTTCTCAAGCCACACTATGAGTGAAGTGGAAAAGCTTTGTGACAGGATAGCTATTATAAACAAAGGAGAACTTGTGGAAAAAGGAAAGATCGAAGACCTAAAGAACAAATACAGTTGTGATAATCTTGAAGACATATTTATTCGATTGGTAGGTGGCAAAAGTGAATTTTAGGCATGTATGGATTGTATTTTCTAAAGAAGTAAAGGATATAGTAAGAGATAAAAAAACTATAATTACAAGTATTGTGGTTCCTATGGTTATAATTCCTCTTTTAAGCATGTTAGCAGGCGGAAGTGTCCAAAATATGCAAAATGATATTGAGCAGAATGTTACAATAGGCTTGACACAAAAGTCTAATACGGCAGAGATACGAGAACTTATAAAAAGAGATATAATAGCCGATTTCCCAAATATAAATCTTATAGATGTTGAAGACCCAATTGAGGCAATTACCAATTCAACAGTTCGTATAGTTCTTGGGGTTGAAGAGAATTATAAAGAGAAGTTAGAACAGGGAAATCCTTTTGTTATTGAGATTATATATGACAAGTCCCAGACAAAATCGGAGGGAAGCATACGCATCGTTTCCAATGCAATTAATGAGTTTAACAAAAAAGTTGTTACTCAAAGACTTGGGAAATTGGGAATAGATGACAAAATTCTCAAACCTGTTCAGATTGAGGAGACTAATATCGCTAATGATGAAAAGACTGGTTTAAGTATGTTAGCTATGATTCTCCCTGTTATGATAGTAATTCTTATATCTGCGGGGGGGACTGCACCTGCTACTGATTTGGTCGCTGGCGAAAAAGAAAGAAATACTTTTGAACCGCTGCTTACAACTAAGACAGGGAGATCCTCACTGTTGATAGGTAAATATTTAACTGTGACTCTTTTTTCATTTGTTTCAGCAATAGCTTCCATATTCGGTATGTTTTTAGGATATATTATAGACCCTAAATCAATCACAATGGGAACAGGCACACAGCTTTCGGGATTTAGTATTCCGGGTGCTGCTATTTTAATGATCTTAATAATTTCTGTATTAATGGGAATGACCTTCGCGGGAATTCAAATTGCATTGAGTACCTATGCAAAATCTTTCCGGGAAGCACAGACTTATTTATCGTTCCTTATAATAGTTGCGATGATTCCAGGGTATGCAACCATTTTAATGCCGCCCAATGAAATGCCGTTGTATATGTTTGTAGTTCCTATACTTAACACTATATCTGCATTTAAGATAGTGCTAGGATTGAATATCAATTATACTTACCTTACAATAGCACTTGCTTCATCGGTGGTGTATGTTGCTATTTCGTTAAAAATAGCAGTGTCTCTTTTTAAAAGGGAGAAAGTACTCTTTAGAAGTTAGTAAGGTGATTCCAAAAAAATAACTAGTCAATAGCCATTTCAAAAAACCTGATTTACATTTTTTTGTACTGCAAAATAATGTTCCTATGTTTGGAAGCTTTTAAGCTTCCTTGAGGGGCTTTATGACTTGAATATTGTATAGGTTATTTTTTGAAATGGCCTAAAGCATTTCCTAACAGACCTTAAGAAATATAAAAGAAGGAATTTTGTGATAAATGTTGAATTATAAATAGGTTACCAATTTTCATATCTTTTTACCTACGCGTTATATTTTAGCAAAATATGTAGGTTGATTTTTATAGTTTAAACCCCAAAAATTAAGTCTATTTTTTGAAATGACCTTATTGAACCGTTTGTATTAGAGATCACCTTGCATGTGGAGGGGTGGGATATGTTTTTTAGATCTAAAAAGGTGCTGTCTCATTCAAAAAATCACAAAATTCTTAACGCTTGGAAGCTAAATATTGCCTTTGCAGCTATTGTTATAATATGTATATCAATAGTTGTTTGGGCGACTTTCAATATAATGTCCACATCCATGTTGAAGCATGCAACAGAAAACTCCAGAGAACTTATAAAGCAAACCTCCAAAAATATTCAGACAATACTTGAACAATTAGATGACTTTGCAATGACCGTTTCTAGAGACAATAAACTTGCAACTTGTGTTTTAGAACATGATGCTATGGAGGATGAGAATGAGAAAGTAGAAAATCTTAAGCGTATTGATGAAATATTGAATAACTATTGCAAGACAAGGGGAGAAATTGATTATATATCCATTGTTACAAGCGAAAACTCACATATAATAAACGGATACCAGCAAAAGTTAATAGACAATTTAAGCATTTTAGGTTTCGATGCTAAGGGTTTTAGGGAAAGTAATAAAAAATCTTTATGGCTCAATACCTATGTGTCGAATATAGATCCAATGTTATCAACTTCTGAAAGGGGTAGAGTATTTTCAATTGTCAAGGGTATATACTCTGTTAGTACTCTAAAAAGTCAGGAAATTATTTCGATAAATATTAAGGAATCATTTCTGCATAGTTTGATAGCCGATGTAAAATTTTTAGACCAAAGCAACATTTTTATTTTCAGTAGTGACGGAAAATATGTAATGAATACACAAGATAATAAATTGAACGGACAGCCTATACCGTATGATTTTGTAAATGAAATATTAGAGAAAAAAAGAGGCGAAGATATAAAAGAAATAGATAGAAAAGAATATCTAGTTACATATAACACTATTGATGATATAAAAGGGACTGAATTGAATTGGACTATTGTAGATATAACACCTGTATCTTCTATAACGAAAGGTATTACAAAGGCAATGCAAAATATTCTGTTTATAGGTATTTTGTGTATAGTCTTTGGGTTGATAATATCGTTTTTAATTACAAAGTTATATAATTCAAATTTAGATAAAAGATATGCGGAAAAGCATTCAATTATTTTGGAGAGAGAACGGCTTGCGACATTAGGACAAATGATAGGTGGGATTGCCCATAATTTAAAGACACCTATTATGTCTATAGCGGGGGGGCTTGAAGCGATTAACGATCTTGTTGATGAATATGACAGTTCAATAGGGGATGAGGAAGTAAATAATGAAGACCACCATGAAATTGCGGCAGATATTTTGAATTGGGTGGAAAAAATAAAACCATATTGTACATATATGACAGATGTAATATCAGCAGTTAAAGGACAAACATCAAATATGAGGGATTCAACAACATTAAGTTTTACGGTTGAGGAGCTGATAAAACGAGTAAAAATACTAATGAGTCATGAGCTTAAAAAGAACAAGTGCGAATTGAATATTGACCTTAAAGCAAAAGAGAACACAAAAATAAAGGGTGAAATTAATAATCTTGTTCAAATAATGAACAACCTTATATCAAATTCAATAGAGTCATACAACGGTGAAAGTGGGAAAATTGATTTAATAATACAAAAGTATGCCAATAATATCGAGATAGTAGTTAAGGATTATGGTTGTGGTATGTCTGATAAGATAAAGGAAAAATTATTGAAGTCAATGATAACAACAAAAGGTAAAAATGGTACAGGGTTAGGTCTATATATGTCATATTCAACTATTAAAGGCAAGTTTGGAGGGACAATAGATATTGAAAGTGAAGAAGGGAAAGGAACTTCAGTAAAAATAATCATTCCATCACCTTAATAGACCCTTAATCACGGAGAGTGAGATAATGATAAAAATGCGAGGGAAAAAATCGCTTGATTATTTGAGCGATATTAGTGAAAAAAAACTTAAAGCCGCATGGAAGTTGAATTTTGGGATAATGCTTGTTGTAATATTGTCCATATCTCTTGTGGGGCTTAGTTCATTTAGAATGATTTCAACATCAATACAAAATAATTCAACACTTAGCTCCATTCAGCTTGTAAGGCAGACAGCAAAAAATATTGAAACAGTATTATCTAATATTGACAACCTCACTCTTTCGATGACTTCGGATGGAGAATTATCTGAGTTTGTTAGAAGATATAGTATATCAAATAATGAACATGAAAAAGCTGAATATTTTCGTCAAATAAGAGAAATTATGAATACATATATAGTAAACAGAGATGATATAGCCGATATGGCGGTTGTAACAAATTCAATGGAATATATCACTTCCGGGGAGTTAACCATAAACGAAATAAAGGATGTATCGTCGCAAAAGGCGGTAAAATTATTCAACAATAGTGATAAAGATTCGTTGTGGGTTGATACCTATGTTGCAGATACCAATTGGACATATTCAAGTACCGGTTCGTTTGGTCAGGTCGTTTCCTTTGTTAAAAAAATATATAAACCGGGAGATAAACAGAGCTACGGAATAATGATCATAAACTATAAAGAGGCTTATTTACACAAATTGATTTCAGATATTAAAGTTTCTGAGGGAAGTAAAATCTATATACTAGGTAATAATGGGAATTATGTAATGAATATATATGACAGGGCTCTAAACGGATATTATTCACCGTATGACTGGTATCTCAAAGAGAGTACTACAACTGATGAAGGGAGTATTAGGGAAAATATTGAAAAAGCTGAATACATTTTGACTTTTGATTCAATTAAGCAGATTAACGAAACCCCTCTTGAATGGAGAATTGTTTTGATTACGCCAGCAGCAACTATTACGAAAGGTATAACTGATGTGGGTATGGTGATGTTTTTCCTAGGGCTTGCTGGTGTGACTTTAGGGTTCATTTTTTCATTGTTACTAATAAGAAGGTACAGTTTTTCGGTGGACAAGGAATATAATGAAAGGCATTCCATTTTGATGGAGCAGGAACGCTTGGCTTCTCTTGGGCAGCTGATAGGAGGAATTGCACATAATTTTAAAACTCCTATAATGTCAATATCAGGAGGCTTAGAAGCAATAAAGGATCTTGCTTTGGAATATGACAATTCCATAGGAGATAAAAGCGTTAAGGAGGAAGATCACCACGAAATTGCTGCAGAAATGAGAGCCTGGGTTAAAAAAACAAGGCCTTATTGTTCGTATATGTCTGATATTATTTCGGCTGTTAAAGGACAGGCTGTGAATTGTAATAAATCCTCGGTGGAAAGCTTTATGATAAAGGAGTTGATTAATAGGGTTAAAATTCTTATGAACCATGAACTGAAAAAATACAAGTGCCACATGAATATTGATCTTAGAATGGATGAACTCACCGAAATAAAAGGAGAAATTAATAATCTTGTTCAGGTATTGAACAATTTGATTTCGAATTCTATTGAGTCTTATGATGGGAATCCAGGAAACATAGATGTTTTATTTGTGAAAACGGCAAAGACTCTTGAAATAACAGTTAAAGATTATGGGGGTGGAATACCTGAAAAGGTAAGGCATAAGCTTTTAAAAGAAATGATTACGACAAAAGGCGAAAAGGGGACCGGTATAGGACTTTATATGTCATATTCAACAATTAAGGGAAAATTTGCAGGAACTATGCGCATTGAAAGCGAAGAAGGTAAAGGCACATCAATAAAGATTATTATACCTTTACCGAAGAAGTAAAGGCAGCAGTATTACTCCTCTTTCTTTATTCTACAGTAATGCAACTAAAAACTTGAATCCCTTTACCCTGTCCGAATTGGGTAAGTCCCTCGCCGGTGGTGGCAGTTATGCCGACGGAATTTTCCGGTATACTAAGCAGTTCGGATATACTCTTTCGGAGTTCGGGGATTTTTGGTGTGATTTTTGGTTTAAGGCATTCTATGGAAATAGAAAGGTGAACAATGCGTTTCCCATTTAAATATCTAAGTGCTTCTCTTAAATATACTCTGCTGTCTTTTATTCCTTTATTGAGGCATAAATCATCACTTACCGGGCCTAAAATATTTACGCATGTTACTCCGGATATTGCATTTGTTATAGAATGAAGAATTACGTCGGCGTCACTGTTGCCTTCAAGAGGCGGAGCACCTTCAAAAATAACTCCTCCAAGAATTAATTTTTTTTCACTGTCTTCAAAGTCAAATCTATGACTATCTTGACCAATTCCTACTATCATCTAATCAAAGTCCTTTTTTAAGAAATATTACATGAATTATACATTATCATTGAAGAAAAGGCAAGGCGCCTTTTTTATGCTTAAATAAAAAAGTTTTGCTTTGTAGCATTTATTTGTAAATAATTCGCTTAAATATGTCAATACTATTTTTATAAGGTAATTTGTAAAGAATAGAATCACCTAAAAATAAAATTAAGCAGATTTGGAGGGATTATTATGAATAGGAAATTGGTCGTGTTGATTATTTTAGCATTTGTATTTACAATGGGGTTGGGCTTTACAGCCTTTGATACCGGTAGCATTTGTGCTGCTCCGACTTTTGAAAGGGTTGAGTTTACATCAGCAGTTGTGACGGCATCGCTTTTAAATGTTAGGCAGGGACCTTCTACAAATTTCCCTATTATATGTGTACTTAAGAAAAATCAATGGGTAAATGTTTTGGGGAAAATAGGGGATTGGTATGCGGTTTATGAACCCGAAACAAGGTGTGTAGGTGCTGTTTCAGGGCAGTTCCT
>JAEZUI010000141.1 GCA_023421115.1 Bacillota bacterium
CATCATCCATAAAAATTTTTTGCATAAAAAACACTCTCCTTTTCTTTTCTTACTTTAGAAATACAGGAAAGTGTGATATATTGGAAGAGAAAGTTTGAAAAACCACCGCGTTAGCGGTTTAGTTCAAGGAAATGGGATTTGGAAGTTGGGAAGGTATGGAGCATAGCAAAATAAAAGAGTTGCACTATGAACAGTATACTAGCTTTTATGAAAGGCCTCATTTATATAAATCACAAGAAAATGGTGAGAGTTTTGATGGATTATTGATGAGGGTAAAAAAAGCTTGGGATGAGATTTTAAAAGCCGGTGGCAACAATATATTGATTGTGACACATGCAGTTGTATTGAAGACTTTATACACGATAATAAAAAACTTAGAACTTAAGGATTTATGGAATCTGCCGTTTATGAAAGATACTTGCTTAACTATAGTTGAAGTGATAGAAAATAAGGTGGAGATAATATTGGAAGCTGATACTTCGCATTTGAAAAATGAAATCAAAAATTCTTAAATGCCAGAAAAAGCTTAAAGTTTTAAACTGAAGCATCCAACTATCGTGATCCTTAAGATTATTAAATTTATAAATGAAGGAGAGATTTAGTATGCCATTAGTTAAAGTAGAAATATTTTCTGGTAAGTCAAAAGAGTATAAGAAAAAATTACTTGATTGCATACACTTAGCATTAGTAGAATCATTTAAGATTCCTGATTATGATAGAATGCAAAGATTATATGAGTTAGACCCCGATAATTTTGAAACAATTTCTGGAAAGACTGATAAGTTTACTCTTATCGAATTAACCGTATTTAAAGGGAGAAGTATAGAGGCAAAACGTAAACTATACTCAACAATTGTAGAAAACCTTAATGAATCTCTAGGTATAGATGGTTCAGATGTATTAATAGTAATTAATGAACCACCTCTCGAAAACTGGGGAATTCGAGGAGGAAAAGCGGCAATAGATATTGATTTTGGTTTTAAAGTAGATGTGTAAGTGCTTATTAAAAATGATGCTTCAGCTATGGGAAGATTTCTAATGTATTGCATAGCATAAAAAAAATGATATAATACTTATAATTGGACACGCGTACAATTGCTTCAAAATGCAATATGTGTTAAATATTCCAATGTAGTAGCACCAAGTTTTTTGCATTTTAAAACATAAAAACATTTAATTTAATATTAGTATTTAATAGTCAATAGTTTAGGAGGCTAGTAAATGGTTAGTTACAAAGCTGGTATAAATTTAGGTGGATGGATATCACAATACGAAATCTTTAGTAAAACACATTTTGATACCTTTATTACAGAGAAGGATATTGAGACTATAGCAGAATCAGGGTTCGATCATATTAGATTACCCTTTGATTATCCACTTATCGAGTCCGATGAGGAGGTAGGCAAATATAAAGAAGAAGGGCTTTTATATATTGACCAGTGTCTTAAGTGGTGTAAAAAATATCACTTAGGTCTTATATTAGACATGCATCACGCTCCCGGGTATCGTTTTCAAGATTTAAAGACAAATACATTATTTGAAGATCCATCTCAACAGAAGAGATTAATTGACATATGGAGTTATTTGACAAAACGTTATATAGATGAACGTGAATATATGGCATTTGAAATATTAAATGAAATTGTTGAGCCTGACAGTGTTCGTTGGAATAAGTTAATGCTGAAGTGTATAAAGGCAATTAGAGAAATTGATCTTACCAGATGGATTTATATTGGAGGTAATAATTATAACAGTCCCGATGAGCTTAAAAATCTTGCAGATATTGAGGATGATTATATAGTATATAACTTTCATTTTTATAATCCTTTTTTCTTCACACATCAGAAAGCTCACTGGTCAGAAAGTGCCATGGCATATAACAGGGCTGTTAAGTATCCAGGTCAATATGAAGGAATTGAGGCTTTTGTTCAGGAAAATCCTCAATATGATTTTATGATGAAAGTAAATAATATTCAATTAAATAAGGAAATGTTGCGGAAAGATTTAAAGTCTGCAATTGAATTCAAGGAGGAGAAAAAATGTAAACTTTATTGTGGTGAGTTTGGTGCAATTGCAATTGCAGATCTAGAGTCCAGAATAAAATGGCATGAAGACTATGTCAGTCTTTTGGAAGAGTATGATATTGGTGGTGCAGTATGGAACTATAAGGAGATGGATTTTGAAATTTATAATGGGGAAGGTAAACCACTATCAACGGAATTAATACAAATACTAACAAGAAAGAAAGTATAATTTTTCAAGGTTATATATGTGAGTGAAAAATTTTATGAATATAATTTAATGTAATAAGGTGACTTCAAAAAAACTTTGTAATCGCCATTATAAAAAATCTGATTTACATCTTTTGTACTGCAAAACAATGTTTTTCTGATTGAAAGCTTTTAAGATTTCATGATGGACTATGTGACTTATATATTGTATAGGTTATTTTTTGAAATGGCCTAAAATGAGGCTATTATATAAGTGTTCGTGTGAGGTGGATGATGACTAGCAGGGAAATAGCAAAATTATGCGGTGTTTCCAGAGCTACTGTATCTAGAGTCATTAACAATGACCCTAATGTAAAAGAGGAAACTCGACAACTGATTCAATCAGTAATAAAGGAGAATAATTATGTTCCAATAGCACCTGCCAGACGTTTAGCTGGAATAGATAGTAACATAATTGGTTTGTTTGTTTTAGATATTAATATCTCTGAATCAACAACAAGAGTTTCAAAAAGCACTTACTTTTCACAGCTTATAAATTTAATAATAGATCAGGCAAACAATTTTGGTTTTCAAGTGTTGGTGTCAATTGTAACTTCAGAGAAACAATTAATTGAAGTAAGAAATCTTTTCATCAGCCGAACCATTTTTAGTGGTATTTTTATAGGTGCATTTAATGATAAGTCTCAGCTTGATGATAGTATTATATCACAATATCCTACAATTATTATTGATCGTCAATCTAAAAATATAATGGAAAAGTCAAATCGCTTGGTTATAAACTTAGATAACTTTGATGGTGCTTACAATGCAACACAATTTTTGATTAAATTAGGCCATACCAGAATTGGACATATATCCGGAGACCTAAGAAAGCTTTCAGGTATAGAGCGTTACGAAGGATATAAGAAGGCATTAACAGATGCAAAATTGTGTTTTGACACAAATATAATACGTGAAGGCAACTTTCTCGAAGACAGTGGCTATTTATTGGCTCATGAAATATTAAAAGAGAATATAACAGCTATTTTCTGTGCTAATGATGGAATGGCCATTAGTGCAATTAAAGCTATTAAAGAAAAAGGCTTAAATGTTCCGGATGATATATCTGTAATAGGGTTTGATAATATAGTAATCGGAAACTATATTATGCCTGCATTAACAACAGTAGATGCACCATTACAATACATTGCCAGAGCATGTATTGAATCATTAAAATACTTCTGTAAAAATAAACATTTTGAACAAAATGAAATCAAGATTAAGACTAATTTGGTAATCCGTGAATCAACTAAAGAAACTTTAAAATAAATACTTCTGTAAAAAAGTAATAAGCTGAAGTGTATGTTTTGTAAAAATATAGATTTTTACCAATTGCTTTTTAGCTATAGAGTTAACTATCTATAGTATAGATCTGAACTATATAATTAAATTAATTGTACGCGGGTCCAATTTGTATTAGTTGATTTTTTAAGAATTTATAGTTCTACTGTATATGGTAGGGAGAAATGATTTATCAGGTAGTAGTTACCCCTTGGGGTATGTATTATAATTTTAAATTTATAGGGAGGATAAAAAATGTATAAGAAATTATTGTCATCTGCACTGGTATTTTTAGTATTATTATCTGCTTGGTCAGCAAAATCCGTGCAAGCTTCTGTTGTGATTAATGATATTAATGGGCATTGGGCCTCAGAAGACTTGAGTAAATGGGTAGAAAAAGGGATTTTGCAAGGCTACGAAAATGGAATGATAAAACCTGATAGTAACATCACAAGAGCGGAATTTATCACATTAGTTAATAAAGTCTTTGGATTCTATGAATTAAGTCAAAAACAGTTTTTAGACGTAGATAACACAAAATGGTTTTCAGATGAAATATTAAAGGCAAGGGCATCAGGATACATTGCAGGCTATGAGAATAATGTTTTTAAACCTGAAAATTATATTACAAGACAGGAATCCGTTGTTATTATGGCAAAAGTTTTTGAATTACAAAACAATAATGATAATTATATAAGTAAACTTAAAGATGGAAACTCAATCAGGGAATATGCAAAAGAGTCTGTTGCTGCAATGCTGGAAAAAGGGTACATAACAGGTTATAAAGATGGTACTTTTACGCCTGATAAATATATTACCCGTGCAGAAACAATTACAATATTAAATCAAATTCTTACATCTTTGTATAATAAAAAAGGTAACTATTCAAGCAAGGAGATAAATGGAAATGCACTGATTAATACTGAAGGCGTTGTTTTGGAAAACACCCTAATAAATGGTGATTTATACTTATCTCCAGGCATTCAAAATGGAGATGTAACCCTTGATGGGGTAGAAGTAAAGGGAATTGTTTATGTTAATGGTGGAGGAAGTAACAGCGTTCATTTTAAAAATACTAAATTAGGCAAGGTTATAGTTAATAAAAAGGGAGATGAGGGAGTTAGAATTGTAACTTCAGGAAGTACTTCTGTTGATAGTTTTATAACTAAATCCATTACAAAACTTGAAGAAAAAGAATTGAAAGCAGATGGATTTAAAGAAGTTATAGTTGATTCCCAACTGTTATCTGGTAATAAAATAGTATTTGTTGGTGATTTTGAAAATGTTGATGTCCAGTCAGAAGGAGCTTTGTTAGAAACAAAAGAAGCAAAAATGAAATTAAAAATATCTGCGGATATGGTTAAAATAAATGGTGAAACAATTGGAAAATCATCAAAAAGTTATGTTGTAAATGGTGGATTGCAGGTAGTTGAAGTAGAAGAACCAAAACCTTTAGCTATGCCAAGTGCAACAGCCACACCCAGCAAAACAAGTACAAAAAGTAAAAAAAATACTGAAAGTAGACCTCAATCAACAAGTACACCTCGATCAACAAGTACATCTGGATCGTCAAGTACACCAAGCCCATCTGTTACACCTAGCACTACCGTTAGTCCTAGTGATCCAAATAACGAGTGGCATCTAGTTTGGGCGGATGAGTTTGATAGCTCTACAATAAATATGGATAATTGGAGCTATGATGTACCAACTAATGGAAGATGGAATAAAGAGATACAATCCTACACACAAAATAATGCTTCTATAAATAATGGTTCACTAATTATTGAAGCAAGGAAAGAAGATATTACAGAACCTAGTGGTGAAACATATAATTATTCATCAGGTAAATTAATTACTAAAGGAAAACAATCTTGGACTTATGGAAAGTTTGAATTAAGAGCAAAAATGCCAACAGGACAAGGTATATGGCCGGCAATTTGGATGATGCCAGAAGATGAACCCTTCTATGGTACATGGCCTAAATGTGGTGAAATTGATATTATGGAGCTTTTAGGTCATATACCGAATAAACTTCATGGAACATGCCACTTTGGAGAACCACATAAAGAATCACAAGGAACATATTTCTTGCCGGAAGGCGAGAGCTTTGGTGATGATTATCATATTTATTCAATGGAATGGGAACCAGGTGAAATACGTTGGTATATAGATGGAAATTTATATCATACTGCCAATGACTGGTACTCTAAAGATCCTAACCAGGCTGATGATTATACTTATCCTGCACCCTTTGACCAAGATTTCTTTTTGATTTTAAATATATCTGTTGGAGGCAGTTGGCCAGGAAATCCTGATGAAACAACAATTTTTCCTCAACAGATGGCAGTGGATTATGTAAGAGTATATCAAAAGAATGAATATCCTGTTCGTGAAAAACCAATCAAGGAAGTGGAAACTGCAAGAGAACCTCTTGAGGATGGAAACTACATCTATAATGGCAGTTTTAATGTAGAAGATCCTGCAGCAATTGATATAGAAGGCATTCCAAATACATCTTATTGGACTTTCTTAGAGGGACCTGGGGGAAATGCAACAGTCAATATAGATAAAGATGCTATGCATGTGCAGATAGAAAATGGAGGAACAGCTGATTACAGTGTACAATTACTTCAGGCACCAATCCATCTTGAAAAAGGTGCAAAATATAGGGCTTCTTTTGATGTGAAAGCTAAGGAAGAAAGGGAGATAAAACTGAAAATAGGTGGAGATGGTGACAGAGGATGGAAAGATTATGGGGGAATTGCACCATTTATGATTTCTACAGAAATGAAATCCTATCAGTTTGAATTCACCATGAATGATAGTACTGATGTTAAAGCACGATTTGAGTTTAATATGGGTTTAAACAATAATGATGTCTTTATTGATAGCGTAAAGCTAATTAAGATAGAAGATGCACCAGTGGTAGACCCTTCAACAATAGCAAGACCTCCGCTTTTAAAAGGTAATTATATATATAATGGTACCTTTGACCAAGGCATAAATAGAATGGGTTTCTGGAACTTTACTAAAGATGATTCTGCAAGTGCTGTAGCTTATATTGGAAGTGCAGTTAATGAACGTAGATTTGAGTGTAGAATAGCAGATGGTGGAGATTCGAAAGAAGCTATAAAATTGACTCAAGCAGGGATTAATATTCAAAGTGGTAAAGCTTACAAGCTGAGTTTCGAAGCAAGTGCAGAAGAAGCAAGAACTATTGATGTGGAAATTGGAAGTAATTTGAATAAGAGCAGCATTTTTTCTAAAACTATTGAAATAGGACAGGAGAATAAAACATATCAATTTGAATTTACAATGGATGGAACCTCAGATAAGAATGGGGAGCTTAAGTTTAATCTAGGCGGAAATGATGGGGATGTTTATATTGACAATGTAGCCTTGCAAAAATTAACTACAGATGAAGTTGAAGGGAATTTACTTGTTAATGGGGTATTTAATAACTTAACAGGTTGGAATTGTGAAGCATATAGCCTTGGTAAAGCAACTTTTGAAAATATTGATGAACAATTTAAGGCATCCATTGATTCTGTTGGTACTGAGGGTTGGAATGTACAATTATATCAAGATAATGTGAAGCTAGAAGAAGGTGAAAAATATGAAGTTTCCTTTGATGCAAAATCAACACTTGATAGAAACGTAGTGGCTCAACTGCAAAAAACAGAGGACTGGATATCATACTTTCAGGAAAATGTTTTACTCACAAATGAACTTATGACATACACCTATGAATTTACAATGAATAAGCCTACAGATGAAGTATCAAGGTTTAGTTTTGCACTGGGTAATACTGATAATACTGCTTATGATCAACATGAGGTAATCATTGATAATGTTGTAGTAAGAAAGGTTGTACCTCCTGCTACCTTAATATTAAATGGAATCTTTGAGGAAGATAAAGAGCATTGGTTGGAATATTGGGGTGGAAGTTGGGAAGATGCACCTGAAGGTGCTTCTAATGGTACTGCAACAGGTTCTTGTAATATAGTTGAAGGAGAGCTTGAAGTTAATATTACCAAGGTAGGGATTCAAGCATACACACCTCAAATTAAACAAGAGAATTTGTTATTGGAAAAGGATGTAACATATACTTTATCTTTTACAGCAAGGGCACTTGATGCAAGAAGTATTAAAGTAGATATATTGGATTCTGTTTATAACTGGTATGGTGGAAGTACCTTTGATTTAACAACAGAAGATGATAACTATACACTCACATTTACCCCTAATGAGTCAATTAGCGATGGTGTATTAACTTTAAATTTTGGAAATATACCTGATAAGACATCATTGGCAACTACTGTTTATATAGATGATATATTGTTAATAAAACAAATAAGTAAATAAGCTTACAATAAAATACTTAGAATTATAGTTGTGGTATTTTGGAAGGCATTATTTAGTAAATGTACTATATAATGCCTTTTGTATATCCTGTAATGTAATTTACTTGTATAAAATTTGCATTTTAATTATAATAGATAACGAACTGCAAAATTAGATAAATTTTTTAAAGCCAGCCATTTGTAATCAAATAAGCTGAGCGAAGAGTATATTTATCTTAACAGTTCGTTATCTATAAGAAGTTCTGTTAAATATTATACATTTGTGTTTGTTATCTCATCATTTTATATTACTGACACACCTTTTTCTTGCAAGTATTTCTTCACTTGTCCTATAGTAAATGTCCTGTAATGAAATACTGAAGCTGCAAGAAGAATGTCTGCATCACCTTTAACAACAGCTTCATAAAAGTGTTCTAATGTACCGGCTCCTCCAGAAGCAATGACTGGTACATCAACAACATCTGAAATTGCTTTTATAAATTCCAAGTCATAGCCAGCCTGGGTGCCATCACCATCCATACTCGTTGGTAAAATTGTTCCAGCACCAAGTTTCTGACACTCTTTAGCCCATTCAACAGCATCTTTACCTGTGCATTTTGTTCCACCTGAAACAACCAATTCAAAACCTGATGGCATTTCCTTATTTCTTTTTGCATCGATTGCAACAACAATTTTATCAGAACCAAATTTTTGTGCTCCCTGTTTAATTAAATCAGGATTTGCAACAGCTGCACTATTCATTGAAACTTTATTGGCTCCAGCTTCAAGAACCATTTCAATGTCATCAACTGAAGATATACCTCCTCCTACTGTCAATGGTATGCTTATTTCTGAAGAAACTTTTTTAACCCACTCCAGCCTTGTAGAACGATTTTCCAGCGTAGCTGCAATATCTAACATTGCAAGTTCATCTGCACCCTCTTGTTGATAGAATATTGCATTTTCAACAGGATCACCAGCATCTTTTATGTTTTCAAAATGTATTCCTTTTACTACTCTTCCGTCTTTCATATCAAGGCATGGCATAATTTTTACAGTTTTCATAAATACCCCTTTCGCAATCCAGTAATTATTTTTTATTTAAGAAATTGATAGTATATAAAAGTCAAAAATCACATTCCAGAATATAGAATATATAGAATGTTAAGACAATTCCGTCCCTTAGTTATTTACAAGTTTATCATGTCCAAACTACTTGCAGCAATAGTTTTAGATAAAAAATTCTTTATAATTACATATAATATTGACCAATTCAGTTTTAATAATTTAAATGTAGTAAACTTATATGATGTTTGGTAAAATATATATGAAAGGATGTGCAAATATGGAAGAAATATTAAAACAAATATTAAATAAATTAGAAAAACTGGAGAGTATTGAAAACAAAATAGATAGAATTGAATCGGATATATCTGCTTTAAATAATACGTCAAAGCAAATGGATAATAAAATTGATTCAATAACAAATGCAGTAGCAAATTTAATGGAAGATATGACGGAAGTTAAAGCAAATATAAAGGAGCAGGAAGTTGAAATTAAAGTTATTAAAGGCCGTAGAGTATCAGACAAATAGATGCTAAGAGTTTAATTATGGGCAGAAAATACTAAGGTTTTTGTGTGGTGAAACAATATGTATCATGTATAGTAGTTTGCTCATTTTTTGGAGGGAGAAAAAATGAAAAACAAGCGAGTTTATGTGACTATTTTAGCCATTATAGGTGTGTTAATTATAAGTATTATAGTTTTTGTTAACAGCATTTCATTAAAAAATAGAGTAAAAGCAGAGAAGAGCACATCAATAATTACCGATACAGCAGTAGAAAGTACACCATCGAGGACTAAAACGGAAGTGGACAGGCAACTCTTTGGAAATATGGATGGCAATGTCTCAAACCAGTTGGAATTGGTTGCTGTAGAAGATAATATGATAAAAAGTGGTGATGTATTCCGCGTTGATCCTAAATGCTATATTATAAAGAATGAAAAGGACGGTGCAACTACATGGCTTATAAATTCACATAACAAGACAGGTGGATCTTTTGCCGTTGAAAGGAATAATAAGGGGAAGGTATATATTTCAATACCTGAGGGTACGTTTAACGGCTATAAAGATTCAAGTATAGTTGAAATAACAGGTAAAATTGAGAGTGCAGGCTTGAATATCAATGAAATAACTATAGATGTTATAGATTTTGAAAGTTATGATATACCTTACATAGTTCTCAGGCTTCGAGATGACCAGAAATCTGCTTTGCTCTCCTCAAAATGGAATGCAGGAAAAAATTTATATACTGAAATATTTAATCAACAGAACATCATATCAATAAATTTCATTCCTACTCAGAATGTTGAATACTATGCTTTTGAGCGGGACGGAGAATGCAAAATTATTGAATACGATGAAGACGCTGGGAAGATATCGGAATTTAGACTTCCTGACGAGATAAATAATATTATTAGGATGAACAGTGATAGTATTACACTTGGTTATGCAGAAAACAAAAATAATGCAAATAATGAACTGAATTATAAGAATGTAACGTATATTAAGGCTTTAGATAAGACTGGTAAAGTATCTTTCTATAAAATTGACTATTCACTTAAGACAATTGCACAATATCCAAATGTTAAAGATTTGGGAGAGGTGTATAACTTGAAGTGGTCTTTCAAGGGAGACCTTGAAAAGTATAGCGTTTTGGATGAAATCGGTGATGTATTAATTTTAGAAGGGTTTGATGGTAAAACATCAGGTGCTCATGAATATAGCGAAATATTGGGAGTTGATAAGAGTACAGGAAAAACTGTTTGGAATATAGATGATTTTGGTTATAATAAAGACTACTTTTTAAGTTCGGATAGAAAGAAAATATTTATTTATCTTGATAGCTGGTGTGGGGAAAGCAGCGACAAGTTGATCGCCATGGAATTAATGAGTGGTAAGATTATTTGGAATAAAGAGATTCCTGATGAGTATTCAATTCTCGGAATATCCAATGCAGAAGTAAGCAGTGAAAAACTTATTATATCAAGTGAGACAGTTGTTGAGGCTCTTGACACAGTAAAAGGAGAATTGGTCTGGAAGTCTGATTTTGGCGTTAACTTTCAAACATGCATAACGAATTTGTTGTTGGCTTTTGCTGGTAATGAAGTTAAAGCAATTGATGTGGAATCAGGAAAAATAAAATGGATAATAGATGTTAAAGAGCATGGTCAAAAGGGTTATAACGATTTTAATGATTTTGGGGATGATATTGTAGGGTTATCCTGTGAAGGTTCTATAAAGTTGATTGATGTCAGGTCCGGTGAGATAATTGGTACTTTACCTGCGTATGATAGTGTATTATCAGTTGAAGGATACGTATTGCTAGGTAACAATGAAAAAGATGTTACCGATTTTTATTCTCTCAAACAGAAAAAAGTAATTTACAGTTTGAATGGTACAGTTCGAAGGTTTCGGTCGTACATATGTGAGGATGGTCTGTTATTTTACAATGCTGATCATGACACATACTCAACTGCGAGATGTGTTGAATTGAAAACCGGAAAAGTGAAATGGGAATTTTATAATGAGAGTTACATAGATTTTAAATCAATATCATCAAGTATTCTTTGGGCAACTATGTGTGGTTTCAATGACCGATACGTCTGTGCATTTGATCCAAAATCCGGGAAGTTGCTTTACCATGCGGCAGACTATAATTTAGGTGGTTCATACTCATATGCTAACGGTTTGGGCAATATGGTGAAAAAATCCGGGAACACACTTTATGTAGGTAAGGCATATGGGTATCTTGATGCACTTGAATTGAAGTGATTTCTTTCCTCCTGTCTCAAGGAAAGTGTAAAAGTCTAGAATATATGCGATAATAATATATTCATGAAGGTGAGTAGCAATTAAGAACAGCTATAAATAAACAAAATAAAAAGCAAAGGAATTTTGGATAAATGAATGTAATGGAGATAAGAAAGAAAACAAATGCAGTAGCAGAAGAATTATTACATAAAAAAGGATATGTAGCTCCAGTTGATGTTTTGATAAAAATGGAAGTGATTTCAGTAAAGGATTATGAAGATTGGCGTTTTGGAAGAATACCTTACTTAGAAAGAGTAACAAAATGTGGCTTGGGAAAGTTATCAACTATAATGAAAGAATTAAGAAGTTATAGGGTGAATAGAAATCTTAAAGCATCGTGGACATCATATAAAAAATGGGGCAAGGGACAAAAAATTGATTTGAGATTTAGTAAGTCAGGCTCACCTGAAATAGAAAAAGCATATGCTACACATTTGGTTGGTATGGAATATAAAATTTCAGGTGAAAGTGTAAAAAAATAAAAGTAAGTAGGTTATTTTTTACAAAGGACTCTTATATGCTAACTGATATCAGTTTTGAGACGATAAACTAGGTGCTTATTATTTGAATTATTCTATTATTTTATCTGGGAACATATCTCTTATATTTAAAAATTCATCAAGGTTATTTAAAAATAAATCTACTAAAACCGGATCAAAATGTTGACCTCTTTCCTCTCTAAAAAGTGCTATAATTTCATCTAAAGCCCATGCCTTTTTATACACTCTAGCTGAACCTAAAGCATCAAATACATCAGTTATTGCGGAAATTCTTCCATATATGTGTATATCTTCACCTTTAAGACCTACAGGATAACCAGTGCCATTAAATTTTTCATGATGCTGTAAGGCTATAATTGCACCTATTTTTATGATGTCCCGAGTGGAATTTTTCAACATCTCATAACCATGAAGTGAATGTGTCTTCATTATTTCAAATTCCTCTGGCGTTAATTTACCAGGCTTATTTAAAATTTTGTCGGGTATAGCTAATTTTCCTATGTCGTGCATAGGGGATGCCATTCTTAACTTTTCAGCTATCTCAATAGAAAGTCCATACTTTAAAGCAAGTAGCTTAGTGTATTCTGCAACACGTTTTACATGGTGTCCAGTTTCCTTCGAGCGTGCCTCTGCAATCTCTCCTAAAGTGAATATAATCTCTTTTTGAGACATTTCGATTTCATTGTTTAGGAGAATATTATCGAGAGTTATTGAAATATTAGTACAAAAAACATCTAACAAGTTTTTGTCCCAATTATTAAGTTCTATGCCATATTTTATAAATACTATATATTCTGAATCATGTTGTCTTGTGAAATGGCTTATAATTGAGTTTGATAAATACACTGTTTTATTTTCTTTTATGGCAATATCCAAACAATCAAGTTCTTCGTTAGATAATACTTCAACAATGTTTTTGTCAATACAATTAGAATACTCGCCAATAGCGTCAGCAATAATAAATTTGCCATCTGTTTTTATTGCTATTATACCGGAAGATTTATTTGTTGTAAGATTATTGGATATATTTAATATTGATGAAAGCTGTTCCAAAATAGATTTTGTAAACTCATTAAAATACTTTATTTCATGGAATGATGAGGATAAACTGATTATTTTTTCTAAGCGCATTCGGTTATTATCAAATAGTATAAGTTGTTTGTAAGATCTGAGAGCTGCAAGGATGGTAACATATAACTTATCTTCAGTAAGTTCGGTTTTTAATTTATAATCATTTATATCATAGTCAACAAATATTTTCTTTTCAGGTGCATGTCCTGGTTGACCCGTTCTTAATATAATCCTTGTTATCGTGTTGTTTTTTGTATCTCTGATATATCTAACTACATCAAAACCTGCAGAATCTTCTTCCATAACAACATCAAGCAATACTATAGCTAAATCATGGTGGTCATCAATCAACTTTTTTGCTTCTAAAGCAGAAAATGCACTTATTATCTCAACTGACTTATTATCGAAGGTAAATCTTTTTAAAACGAGCTTTGTTACAGAATGTACTGACTCCTCATCGTCGACAACAAGTATTTTCCAACTGCCGGTTGAAGCTTGTAAGTTTTTTTCTTTGTCACGAAATATAATTGAATCGTTGTCCGATGTACCTTCTTTTCTTTTTGCTCGGATCATAAAAGGCTCCTCCTCTTACTATAAGCAAGCAGATAACTAGAATAAAAATTATATAAATAGTATAACCTTAAAGAAAAAATATAAAACTTTTTATTAGTAAGAAAATTTATTATAGTTTAAGAATTAAATCTAGATATTTATTAATAAACAACGTATTAATGTTATCACAAAATATTACATTTTTCAACGTTATTTTTTTTAAGAATATGCCGATATAAAAAATGATTTTCTATTTATTTTTGGAGGAAATACCTATATGATCAAAATATTGGGCTATAATATTGAGAATTTGATTTACAAAGGTGTTCATTCGACTTTTTATAGAGGAACGAGGCTTTTGGACAATAAGAAAGTTATCATTAAAATTCTAAATAGTGAATACCCGTCCTTAGAAGAGATAGAAAGTACAAAAAGAGAATATCAAATTACAAACAAGCCCTATGGTGATAAAGTTATTAAAGTTTATGGAATGGAAAAATATAAAAACTCAATTTGTATAATCTTAGAGGACTTTGGAGCTATATCATTATCGGAATTATTAAGTACAAAGAAATTAGATTTATATAACAGACTTTCAATTGCGACTGATATTTCTGATGCGGTTTGGAGTATCCATAAACAGGGAGTAATCCATAAAGACATTAATCCTTATAATATTGTAATGAATTTTGAAACAAATGAGCTCAAAGTAATTGATTTTGGTATTTCAACTGATTTAAACAGTGAAAAACTTCAATTTATGGCTAAACTAGAAGGTACTTGTCTTTATATCCCCCCGGAACAGACTGGGAAAATAAATAGAATTATTGATCAAAGATCTGATTTATATTCTTTAGGAGTAACTTTGTATGAGCTATTTACAGGCAAAGTTCCATTTACAGGAGATGACCTTGAAGTTATACATGGTCATTTAGCAAGAAAACCGGTTGAACCAAAAATAGTAAACAGCGAAGTTCCACAAATAATATCGGATATTATAATGAAACTATTATCAAAAAATTCTGAGGATAGATATCAAACAGCACTAGGATTGAAATATGATTTGGAATTTTGCCTTAGAAATTTAAAAATTATTAAAGAAATTATTGATTTTAAAATAGGTCAAAATGATATCTCGAGCAAATTTCAAATTCCGCAAAAACTATATGGAAGGGAAGAAGAGATACGAACACTAAAAGATATAATTAAAAATATTAGACACAATAAAGCTAAATTAACACTTATTTCAGGTTGCCCAGGGATTGGTAAGACATCAATTGTCAATGAAATAATTAATGATGTCATAGATAAAGGTGGATATTTTATATCAGGAAAATTTGAGCAATTCGAGCGAAATATTCCTTACAGTGCTTTAATTACAGCTCTTAGGCAATTAATTAAGAACTTGATAAATGATGCAAAAAATCATGAGTTTTGGAAAGATAGATTTAAAAATGCGTTAGGTGCAAATGCAAAAATAATAGCCAATCTTATTCCTGAGTTAGAGCAGATTACTGGAAAATTACCAGAAGTAAATAAATTAAATCCAACAGAAGAAAAAAATAGGTTTAATCTCGTATTTCGTGATTTTGTAAATGCGGTTTCAAATAAACAAAATCCGCTAATAATTTATCTTGATGATGTACATTGGAGTGATCATTCTACAATAGAACTAATAAAATATCTTTTATCATCAGAAATAGAGAATTTCAATGTAATAATAGCATATAGAGATAATGAAATAAGTGAAAAACATCCTCTAAAACTTATACTCGAAGATTTAATAACGAAAGCTGAGAATACTGAGTTTTTAAAGCATATATTTCTTGAACCTTTAAAAAAGGAAGCAGTAAATGAATTGGTCTCTGATACCCTCAAACGGAATTTTGAGGACACAAAAACATTAACTGATTTTATTTATCAAAAAACAAAAGGTAATCCATTTTTCACTAGTCAATTACTCAAGTCTATATATGAAATAGGTGCTTTCAAATTTAATATGGAAAATTTAAGCTGGGAATGGGAATTAGAAAAAATAGACCAATTACAAGTAAGTGATAATGTTATTGAATTCTTGATACAAAACCTATCGTCTTTGTCTGATGAAGCCCTAAGTATTATTAAATCAGCTTCCTGCATAGGTAACTATTTTGATTTAAGGACCTTATATAAAATAAGTGATATCCAAAAGAATGAATCAACTGCACTATGGACAGTTATAGAAAGGGAGTTAATTATACCTTTAGACTACAATTATAGGCTACTTTTAAATATTGATAAAGATAAGTACTTGCAATCAAATATGGAAGTCAGGTTTAAGTTTAGCCATGATAGGATACAGCAAGCTGTTTATTCTCTTATTTCTGAAGAGGATAAAGTATCAATACATAATAAAATTGGTAAAATATTATTGACTTCATATAGAAATAACCAATTAGAAAGTAATATTTTTGAATTGGTAAATCATCTAAATATTTCAAGGAGCATTATTACAAATAAAGATGAAATGCTCGAACTGGCAGAATTAAATGTAAATGCCGGTAAAAGAGCCATGAGTAATAGCTCTTATGATATAGCAGGTAATTATTTCAGCATTGGTAAGAGTTTATTATTTGAGAATGGAAGCAATATGTACAAAAACATATTATTTGATATTTCTTTAAACTATGCTCAGACCTGTTATCTGTCTGGAAATATTGATAAAGCCATAGATTTATGTGAAGATTTATCACAAATTGCAACAAATAATATTGAAAAAGCCAAAGTATGTATCTTAAAAACATCTATATACGATTTAATGATCGAAAGAAAAGACTTGATTTTATTTGAAACAAAAAAAGCACTTGAATTATTTGATATATTTTTGCCGGAAGTTAAAGAAGAAATTGAACAGAAAGTCAGTGAAATGACAGGCAAAATGCAAGAAAGTTTAACAGGTACATCTCCGGAAGAATTAGCAAGGCGGCTTCCAATAATGAAAGATGAAAATAAAATTACTGCTATGAAAATCATGGCTAACGCCTTACCGGCAGTTTTTCATATTAATCCTCCACTATATCTATTAATGCAATTAATTATGTTTGATATGACTGTAATATACGGAATATCTATTGCCTCCTGCAAGGGGTTTGCTGAGTGTGGAATTGCTCAAAGTTTAGTTTATAACAACTATGATATGGCTTACCAGTTTGGACTGGCTTCTTTTATAATTTTGGATAGGTTAAAAGCGGAAGATATGAGATCGGGAGCTTATTTTGTATTTGGAAGTTTTATGTCCCACTGGAAGGCTCATTATAGTGAAAGTATTGAGTATTTTGATCTATCAATAAAAAACGGTCTTGAGAATGGTGATATAATTCATCCTTCATATTCGGCTGCTCACAAGTTTAATTATATATTAAATACAGGTAAAAATTTGACCACCTGCAAAATTGAATTAGATAAAGTAGATAAGTTTTTAAAAAATAATAATGCAATGTTATTACTAGAATATTCTGAATATTACCGATACATGATATATCAATTACAGTCAAATTATAACTATGATATGGAAAATTCAATATTGGAAAAGACAAAAGAAACAGGTAATATGTATTGTTTATCAACCTTTGGTCATATAAATTTTATGGTTAATTATTTGTTGGAGAACTTTGAGGCTGCAGAAAAGTGGTATAACTTTGCCGAAGCTTACGTTGCAGGAGCAAGTGGAACTTTCAACATGGTTGATTATTATATGTTCCAATCGCTGCTTTTTATTAAAAAGTATGAGAATACACTTGACGAAAATAAAAATGAAATACTAAATAAACTAAACAGTAATTTATCCAAGCTTAAAACATGGTCTGCTAGTTGTGCGGAAAATTTTGCACATAAATATTATATAGTATTGGCAGAAGTAAATAGAATTCAAAATAGTCCTCTTGAAACAATTATTGACTTATATAAAAAATCACTCGATTCGATAAGAGATGGTGATTTTATACACATGAGAGCTCTAATTAATGAAATTATAGGTGAATTCTGGCTTTCAAGAGAGGATGAAATAATTGGCTCAGCTTATATTAAAGAAGCCTACTATTTGTATAAACAATGGGGTGCTTCAGAAAAAGTAAATATATTAAACACGAAATACCCAGATATATTTAAGAACTTAAATGATCAAAAAGTCTCTTCCCTAAGACCTAACAGCTTGCATACAAGCGTTTCGGATCTTGATCTTATGTCTATATTGAAAGCTTCTCAAGCAATTTCAAAAGAGATAAAACTCGACAAGCTTTTGACAGTGCTTTTAGAAACAATTATTGAAAATGCCGGTGCTCAGTATGGGTTCATAGTATTAAAAAATCTATTTGATGATAATCTTTACGTTGAAGCTATAAAATCCAAGAATGATGAAATTAAATTAATGGATTCAACTCCAATAAGTGATGAATTGGATGTCTGTTTGGAAGTATTGCAATCCGTAATAAGAACAAAGGAACATATAGTTATTGAAGATGCTCTAAAAGATCAACATTACCAGTATTATGAATATATAAAAAGCATGAGTGTAAGATCAGTACTTTGTGCACCAATAATTCATCAAAGTGATTTAAAAGGTATAATCTACCTTGAAAATAATCTAACAGATAATGCTTTTAGCATCAAGCAGCTTGAGGTAATAAAAATGTTGTCCTCCCAAATTGCCTTATCAATTGAAAAAGCTCAATTAAGTCAGGCACTCGAAAAGATAAAAGATACACAAAAGCAGTTAGTTGAAGCAGAAAAGATGGCTTCATTAGGTAA
Organism: Bacillota bacterium; assembly: GCA_023421115.1. Lineage (GTDB taxonomy): Bacteria > Bacillota > Clostridia > Acetivibrionales > Acetivibrionaceae > Acetivibrio. The sequence goes on from JAEZUI010000141.1 coordinate 18,677, forward strand.
TTTAGTGGCAGGCGTTGCACATGAGATAAATACTCCTGTGGGGGTAGCTGTAACAGCAGTGTCGCATATGATGGGCACAACAGAAAATATAATAAAAAATTATAATGATGACAATATTTCCAAATCCGAACTTGAAGAATATCTAAATGACTCAATGGAGACTATTGAATTGCTATTTATGAATCTTAATAAAGCAGCTACATTAATTAACGGTTTCAAGAGAGTTTCGGCGGACATGTCAGTTGAAGATAAAAGAACTTTTAACTTTAAAAAATATATTAATGACATTCTATTAAGTTTAAGCCCGAAATTAAAAAAATACAAGCATAACATTGAGGTGTTCTGTGATGAGAATATTGAAATACTAAGCTATCCCGGTGTGTATTCTCAAATAATAACAAACCTCATAATTAATTCTATAATGCACGGCTATAATGAAGATGACAAAGGTAACATAAAGATAAGGGTTACTAAAGATGAAAACAATATTAAACTAATATACTCCGATGATGGAAAGGGTATGGATAGTGAAACAAAAAGTAAAATATTCGAGCCGTTTTTTACCACAAATAGATTAACTGGCACAGGGTTAGGATTGCATATAGTGTTTAATCTTGTAACTCAAACACTAAAAGGTACTATTACATGTGAAAGTTCTCCAAATAAAGGTACAGAATTTATAATAGAATTTAAAGTTACTTGATAAATGCAGGCAATTTAGTGTTGATGAGCGTGGTACATATGTGCTATTATAAATTGCCATATAAATAAAAAGCGGAATGATAAATGAATAATTTTTTTTAAAAAAATTTTATGTTATTGTACCTACAAAAATAATGTTACTTAACGAATTCTATAATATGTATTTTGGGTATGTACAATTACTGAGATGTAAAAATGAAAACTTTTTGTTTAAATATAAGCATATTATTACAATTCTAAAAGGAGGGAAAAAATTGCTTTTACCGATTAAGACTATATGGTCTTAGTCAATTAATTATTAACGAGGGGGGATTTGCAGAGTATTGGATGTATTAAATTGACGTTTTAGTGAGCATGAGGAATTTACAAAAAAGAAATTTTATTGGGGGATAGATATAATGAATAAAAAATTAGTTGGATTTTTATTAAGTTTTCAATTAGTGACCTGCACAGCATTAGGTAGTGTTCTGCCTGTTAGTGCTCAGCAAGCTGCTGTTGATGTTGTTATTGATACACAAATGGAAGGGCTTTCAATTAGCCCATACATATATGGTGTAAACCAGGATCATCCCGGTGAAACTGCTACTGCTAGAAGACTTGGCGGAAATAGAACAACCGCGTATAACTGGGAAAACAATGCTTCAAATGCAGGCAGTGACTATATACATTCAAGTGATAACTATTTGGTGGATTATGGCAGTGTGCCAAAAGAAGATTCAGAAAAACCCGGTGCAGTAGCAACTGTTTTCCACGACCAATCTTTAGCTAAAAATGTGCCTTACACATTATTGACACTTCAGGCTGCAGGTTATGTTTCTGCAGATAAGGATGGAGAAGTAAAGGCAACAGAGGCAGCACCTTCAAAAAGATGGAAGGAAGTAAAATTTGCAAAAAATGCACCCTTTTCACTAACTCCAGATTTAACTGATGACTATGTTTATATGGATGAATTTGTTAATTTTTTAGTTAATAAATATGGTGCAGCTTCAAGTGAAACAGGAATTAAAGGATATTCTGTTGATAATGAACCTGCATTGTGGGCTCATACTCATGAAAGAGTTCACCCAGATCCTGTAGGTTGTGTTGAACTAGTTGATAAAACAGCAGAGCTTTCAAAAGCAGTTAAAAATGTAGATCCTGATGCTGAAATATTTGGACCTGCATTGTATGGCTTTGCGGCTTATCTTTCACTACAAAGTGCTCCTGACTGGGAGGATGGTTTGAGTGAAAGCTACGAATGGTTTGTTGACTATTATCTAGAGCAAATGAAGGAAAAATCAGATGCTGAAGGAAAAAGGCTTTTAGATGTGTTTGATGTCCATTACTATCCTGAAGCAAAGGGTGACGGAATGAGAGTTACTTTTGGTGAAGATAGTTCTAATATTGAATGTAACAAAGCTCGCCTTCAAGCACCAAGAACCTTGTGGCAGGGAACTTATAGAGAAGATAGTTGGATTGCCGAACCATGGTTCGATCAATACCGTCCAATTCTTCCAAAACTTCAGGAGTCAATAAACAAATATTATCCTGGAACAAAACTTGCTGTTACTGAATATGACTTTGGTGCAGGAGACCACATTACAGGTGGTATAGCTCAGGCTGATGTACTGGGGATATTTGGTGAAAATGATGTATACTTTGCTACATACTGGGGTGATCAAAACAAACAATATATTACCTCAGCTATTAACCTTTATACAAACTTTGACGGCAAGGGTTCAAAATATGGTAATACAAGCGTTAAGGCTTCTGTATCCGACGATGAAATTGCTTCCTCATATGCCTCAATGGAAGAAACAGATGACGGAAAGCTTCATATTATATTACTAAATAAGAATTATGACAACAATACTACTTTTAATCTTTCAATTAACAGCAGTAAGCAATATAAGAGTGGTGAAGTATGGGGATTTGACAGAGTCAGTTCTAATATTACTCAAAGACGTGCGGTGACAGGGATAACTGACAATAAATTTACATACACTCTTCCGGCATTAAGTGCATATCACATAGTGCTAGATTCAGCAGATAGCACTGAACCAGGTATAGAAGTTGGTGATATCGATGAAAACGGAATTATTAATGTAATAGATTTTGCATTGTTAAGAAGATATTTACTAGGTATGGACAAGGAAATTAGCATGGCAGCAGATACAAATGCTGACGGACAAGTAAATTCAATTGACTTTTCAATATTGAGAAGTTATTTACTTGGAATTGTTAAAGAACTTCCATATAATGCTGCAATAGAAAATAATGAACCTATTGCCGAATTTACTGCTTCAAAATTAGAGGCTGAGACTGATGAGGCAATAACTTTTGATGCTTCAGCATCTTCTGATGAAGAGGGAAGTATTTCCTATTATGCTTGGGATTTCGGTGATGGTACAGAAGGAAAGGGAAGTATAGTAAAACATAAATATGCAAAAGCAGGAAGCTACACTGTAAAATTGACTGTTTCAGATGATGAGGGCGTTAATAGCTCGCCAGTTACAAAAAACATTACGGTTATATCAGCAACTGGAGATAACTCGAAATTTGGATATGAAGGTAGTGCTGAAGGATTTACAGCTACCGGAGAAAAGGGAACAACCGTTAAGTTATCAGTTGCTACAGATAAAGCTTTTAAAGGTAATGGAGCACTTAAGCTTGATGTGAGTTCAGCAGATGGTGGAATGCTAGATGTTAAGTTAGACGGTAAAAGCATTGTGCCAGCTGGCTCAAAAGTAACTTTCAGGGTTTGGATACCATCTGATGCACCTTTGTCTGAAATTCAGGGTTATGTTATGCCTCACGATCCAGCGTGGGATATAATTAAATGGAATGGAGCATGGGGTGGATATGAATACATGAAAAAGGATGCCTGGAATGAACTTACATTAACAATGCCGGAAGATACAGATATGTCATTAATGCAGCAAATAGGTGTACAGTTCAAGACCAACGGTGAGGCAGAATTCACCGTATATGTTGATTCAATAGATTGGTAAAAGATTTATATTGTTACAAAATTGAAATGAGGAGGAGGGAAAACCTTCCTCCTTATTTTTTTATTTTTTAAGAAAGTGAATTGATATTTTATATAAATAAAATCTTGAATTGTAGAAGATGCAAGGAATCAAAAAAATGAAAAAGTATACCATGCGAATTCGCAAAAAGAACATAAGACTCCAAAGCCTTTCTTAAAAACCTTCAAATGAAAGAACAACCCCCAAATAGTGCAAGTGCATATTATGGAAAGAACATTGCGAAGAGCCTTAGAGAATGTAGACGAAGCGGAGGCCGATTTTTGCTAAGCAAAATATCGTTCCTCTGTTTCTTGCGAAGCAAGATAAGTCGAATCACCTGTCTGAGCGAAGCGAGTTTGATTCGACCCGTAGAGAGTCATACATTCTCTTAGGCTTGTAGCTTAGTTCTTGGAATAATATGCACTTGCACGGCGGCGAGTACCCTTAAAACTCACAAAGCCCTTCTAAAAACCCACTAATTCCAAGCAATCTACTACATTGAACCGCGTTTTTTCAAATATGGAAAGCTGATTATAATGTATATTGTTTTGCTGAGTATCAATCTTTGCTATAAAGCCATTTATACACATGATACGAGTTTTTTATCTTTGTGATGTATTCTTGAGTTTCAAAATATGTGATTGCAGTTGGAAAGTCTTCCTTAGTTTTCCCAAGAGAACTATTATTCCAACGGGATACGTTGCCGGGACCACCATTATATGCTGCCATGGCTCTATCAATGTCTCCAGAAAAAGTTTTTAACATAGAACTTATATAGAAGGTCCCAAATTTTATGTTAATCTCAGGCTTTAGCAAATCACTATCCTCAATAGTTGTATTTAAACGTGAGGCTATGTCTTTACCGGTAGCAGGCATAATTTGCATAAGTCCCATAGCACCAGCCCATGAAGAGACATCGTGTTTAAATGTACTTTCTTCTTTCATAGTAGCCCAGATTAATTCGGGTTCTACATTATACTTTTCAGCTGCTTTGAGTACAAGATCTTCATAAGGGCGAGGATGGGAAAGTTCATAACCTCTTTTATTTGGCTTATCCAATATGGATCGAAGGCCCCAGATAACTGACTGATAGACATTACCTTTTTCTAGATACCAATCTCCAAGAGCGAGCTTGTCCTCTACTGTAGCTAATTTAGAGCCAATTGACAATTCTATGGCAGCTATATCATCTAAACCTTTACTTTCATATAACTCTACAGTTTCAAGAAATTCGGGTTTTTTGTACTCCAATTCTATAATATTATCAAAATTGTGCTCCTTACCTATTCTTTCTAACCAGGCAGGATGTTTGTATAATATATCTAAAACCTTTTGTGTATTGTTTTTACCTAATCGTTTATTCAATACATAAGCCCTGTATGCAGCATCATCTTGATAGGCACTTTCAACCTCTACTATATTAAGATATGTTTCAAGAGCTTGTCCACTTAAACCTGATTCTTCCTGCATTCGTGCAGCACGCCATAGGGAAATTGGTTCGTTGCTGATTTTATAAGCTTCCATGGCAGAATTGTTTTGCTTGTTGCTTTCAAGGAGTACCCCTAATCGGTAGGCACCCTTAGTGCCGATAGAAGAGTATACTTCCATAGCTTTTTCTTTTTTATCTGTTAGTTCTAGGGCTCTTCCATACCACCAACCTATTTCTGAATCTGTTGGCTGGCTGCTATATAGTTTTTCTAAGAAAGGTATTGCTTTAGTGTATTTTTCCTGTTCAAATAGAGCTCTGGCATAATATTTTATTACCGATGGGTCATTTTGAATTTTAGATTCGAGAAATGCCTCTAAGTCTTTCCAATTGGCTTTTTCTGCTAGTGAACCACATATGGTTTTATTGTCGGTGTTTAATTCAATAAGGGCTTGCAACGCTCTGTTTTCAGGCAACATGCTTAAATATTCACTTGTAGCCTCTGAGGTTTTCCTTATACGGGCTAAATAAGAGGCATAATTAAACCTTACATTATTTGTAGGGTAGAGTTCTAAAGCATTTGTATAAAATTCCTGTGCATTTTTGTTTTTTAAATCATATCTGCTTGCCAAAATCAGATTGGAGTAATATCCTATTGTGTTTTGATTTTCAGCAAGTTTTAAAAGAAAAGCATCTTTTACATTCTGTCGTCCTGCTCGAACTTCTATTAAAAGATTCATTATATCTATTGTACTTTCCGGCTCGTAATCACCGTTTTCTTCAATATATTCATCTAAGTGTGTATCATATTTGCTTAAGGTATGGTAGTAAAATAAAGCACCAAAAGCAGCTGTTAATACCAAAGCACTTATTAGTAATTTGACCTTCATATTATTTTATCCCTTTCATAATTTATATGATGTTTATTAATAAAAAACTTATAGTGTCGTTAACCATTAGTATATAGCCATTTCAAACTTTTTTGAATTACCTTATAAAGCATTTTATCATATTTTGTTGAATATTGTAATTCCAATAATTGATTTTAGGTGATTCCAAAAAAATAACTGGTCATTTGCCATTTCAAAAAATTTGATTTTATTGGCTTTATGACTAAAATTCTCAATAGGTTATTTTTTGAAATGGCCTTATTGTCTTTACCTTATAAACATTTTAGATTTAGCCTTCTATAATATTGCATATAATTCTTCATATAAAAAGGTAATACTAAATTTATGGTAAATTTTAAAAAAATATTGTCCGATATCTGTAGTATATATGTGTATTTTATTTAATTCGCGGAGGTATATTATGGAAATAGGATTGTTAAAGATACATGAGTGCAAAGCTGGTATGGTTCTTGCAAAAGATGTATACAGTGAAAGAGGTACTATTTTGATTCCAAATGGTACAGTACTTAATGATTTAATGATTGATAGAATGATTCTAGCAAATGTTCTTTATATATGGGTAATAAATGATGACAGCTATATAATAGCTGACAAAGAAGAATCTTCGTCTATGAAAGAGATGAAAAAAGAATATTCAAAAAAAATAGAGAAAATTAAAAATATATTTAATAATTTTGCAGAGGGAAGTTCTCTTGATGAGGATGCCAGGGAAGTTGCTTCATCCATTATCAATTCTGATAAGCTTTCCGGTGATTTGCTCCGATGTATGCGTCAGTTACGCGATATGAATGATTATACCTATCAGCATAGCCTAAATGTATCGAGTTTGTGTTGTTTGATAGGTAACTGGATGAATATGCCTAAAGATGAACTGGAGGAATTAACACTTGCTGGTTTGGTTCATGATATAGGTAAAAGTAAAATAAACCCTGATATACTAAAAAAAACTACCGAATTGAACCATGAAGAAGTAATGGATATTCAAAGGCATTGTGAATACGGATATCAAATACTGAAGAAAAACACAAAATATTCTGATGAAATTCTAAAGGCAGTTTTAATGCACCATGAAAAAGAAGATGGAACAGGATTTCCTTCCAATCTAAAGAGTAAAGATATTCATCCGTATGCAAAAATAATTGCTGTTGCAGATTTGTATAGTGCTATTACTTTAGATCGTATTTACAAGAGAACCGACACTCCTTTTAGTGTATTTGAAATTTTTGAATCGGTATCGGCACAAAAGTTCGATCCGTTGGCAGTGTATACTCTAATAACTAATATCGCAATGTACTATATAGGAGATAAAGTGCGACTCACAAATGGCTTGTTTGGAAATATAGTGTTTATTGACAAGGAATTTGTATCTAGACCGCTTATTCACTGTCAAAATGGTCAAATTGTAAATCTTAGGTTAGAAAAAGATATTAAAATATCAGAGATATTATAATTCCTAAGTATTCAAATGTGCAATGTTTTTAAAAAATAAATAGAAATAAAGATATTTTTTATTGATTAATAAATTTGTTAATATTATAATCTATTAAGGTGAGGTGATTCTCACATATACTGTATAAGTTGTTTTTTTTGAGATGGACTAATAAAATTTGTTAACAAATATAGCAGATAGGACTAATGTAAAAATGCAGAGTGAGTTTGTGTTGCGTAAGTTCGTTGCTCCTGAATTTGTTTTTGGTGAGAACTCAAGATTTCTAACAGGTCAATATGCTAAAAAATTAGGTGGTCGTGTAGTTCTTATAGTAACTGACAGAGGCCTGATCGAAGCGGGTTGGGTTGAAGAAATAAAAACTTGTTTAAGAGAAAAAGGAATAAAATTTGTAGTGTTTTCAGAAGTGTCACCCAATCCAAGGGCAGAAGAGGTTGACAAGGGTGCTGTTATATATAGAAGTGAAAATTGTAATATGCTTGTTGCAGTTGGTGGTGGGAGTGTTATTGACTGCGCTAAGAGCATAGGTGTAACAGTAGCAAATGCTAAACCTATATTTGATTTTATAGGGGTAGACAAGATAAGATATCCCATTCCTCCTTTAATTTGTCTGCCGTCAACCACAGGAACTGGAGCAGATCTTTCGCAGGTTGCAGTATTATCACTTGTTCAAGAGCATAAAAAGGTGGGAATTGTCAGTAAGGCAGTTGTCCCGGATCTTTCTTTGATTGACCCCTTTATTATAACTTCAATTCCGCAATATCATTTGTTTTGCTCGCTTATGGACAGTTTGGTACATGCCGTTGAGGCATTTATTTCAATAGGCAGTTCTGCAATTACAGATTTACATGCCCTAGATGCTATCAAGAGGATTTCAAATATTTTTGATAGGGGTTTGACAAATTCGAGGCAGTTATCAGTTATTAATGATATGATTATAGCCGGAATAGAGGCGGGTTTAGCCTTTTCAAATGCAAGTTTGGGGATTATACATTCCTTGTCACACAGCTTTGAAGGTTTAACCGATGTAAGTCATGGAGAAAGTATTTCTATTTTTCTTGAAGCAGGTATAGATTTTAATTATGATGCTGTACCGGATAAATACAAAGTTATTGGAAAATGTATGGGTTTAAATCTTGATAAAATGGATCATGACGAAACAAAACGAGCTATTCTTGAGAAAATGGAAGCCTTTAAGAAGATAATAGGTTTTGATAAGAAGCTCCAGGATTATGGAATTAAGGCTGATTGTATACCTTTTCTTACCCGGAATGCTATGAAAGATAATTGTATTATTACCAATCCACGTGTACCGACCCAGGGGGATATAGAAAATATTTATGAAAAATTATTCTGAAATAAATTTTAACACCAGTTTACAGAACGACAGGGATAATGTTAAAAGTTCAAGGGAAATTCAAGCGTGTAACATCCCTGATGAGTGGGATGAATTATTGAAAAAGATACTCGGATTTGGTGAGAATTCTCTAAGAAAGAATTATTATCCCCAATTAGAGAACAGTGTAATGGTCCTTCATCAAAAAGAAGAATATTTTCGTGCACTGATAGAAAATACTTCCGATATTATTATGGTAATAGATGAGAATGCTAACATTTCTTATTGTAGCCAATCCATTACACGAATACTTGGATATAGCAGTGAGGAAATGGTTGGTAAGAGCATATATTTATATATACATCCTGATGATGACAAAAATTACAGAAGCGTTATTGAGCAATGCTTAAATTCAACTAATAATATACTACGTATCGAATCAAGAATGAGAGACAAGGTTGGAAAATGGCTTGATATTGAATCTTTTGCAAATAATCAACTTAATAATTTTGCTGTATCGGGAATTATTATTAATTCAAGAGATATAACTGACCATAAAAAAGCACAGACTAAGATTTCAAAGTTAAATGAAGAGCTTAAACATAACATCGATGAGAAAATAGGTATGTTAGCGCAGCTTCGGGAATATGATAAATTGAAAACAGAATTCTTTGCTAATATATCACATGAATTTAGAACACCCCTAAATGTAATACTGGGTTCTCTTCAACTTTTAGAACTAAAAATTTCAAAGACTGATACGTGTAATGAGAATATGGATTTAATAAAACATGGTAAAATTATGAAACAAAATTGTTTCAGACTTATAAAATTAATTAATAATTTGATTGATACTACAAAGATTGATGCAAATTTCATGGAAGTAGAATTAGAAAATATTGATATCATTGAAATTGTTAGAGATATTGTTGAGTCTGTCGTGGAATATACAAAAGGTAAGGGTCTTGAACTAACATTTAGTTCTTCTGTTAAAACCAACATAATAGCATGTGATTCACATAAGATTGAAAGAATTATTTTGAACCTTTTATCTAATGCTATTAAATTTACTCCTTCAGGAGGCAGAATACATGTAAAAGTGACTGAGGAAAAAGGATATATAGGCATATCCGTATCCGATACAGGTATTGGAATTGCGAAGGAAAAACAGAAGATAATTTTTGATAGGTTTGCTCAAGTTGAAGATTTGTTTACAAGAAGGTGTGAAGGAAGCGGTATTGGGCTATCTCTTGTTAAATCTTTGGTTGAAATGCATAATGGCACTATTTGTCTTGAAAGTGATTATGGAAAGGGCAGTACTTTTATGGTGAAAATTCCGGTGATTGTATTGCCGGTTTCTGAAAGTCAAACAAAAGATGAGTATAAGATTAAGAGTAATTCGAAAAAGGTAGAGAGAATTAAAGTTGAATTTTCGGATATATATTTTAGAGAATAAGGTTAGGTCGTTTTTTTGGGGGATTTGTTTTTTGTTTTACTGCTTTTTTCAACATTATAAGCTTGTAATATGGTATAAAATGTAGTAAAATATTGATATATAGCCTTTCAAGGATTTTATCTACCATTTTAGTATTTATTGCAGCAACAAGATATTATTTTTTCTTAGCAACGGTTCACTAATGTATAAAAAAAATATATAATAGTTAAAGGTTATTTATAAATGCTGCCATTACTGCAAGAAGTAAAATAATGGCAGTAAACTTTGTAGTTAAAAAAACTATAATTTAGTCTTAATTAAAAATATGGAGAGAATAATTGCTTTTAAAGCATTTTATGGGGGGAAGATAATGTATATAGCTTCAAAAGAAGGGGAGACAAGTATTAGAAAAAGGAAGATGCTTGCAGGTTTTTGTGCTGTTGTATATATTTTTGTGCAAATTATTGCATCAAGTACGGCAAATGTTATAGCAGCTACTTCAAAAGCAGATTTTAAACCTGTTGAAGGTTGGGAAAAATATGATTACTTTAACTTTGCCGAAGCACTGCAAAAATCAATTTATTTTTACGATGCTGAAAAGTGTGGTCCTGGTATAACAGGAGGGAAGATTGAATGGAGGGGCGATTGCCATTTAGGTGATAAGGCTATTAAATTTGAAGACACTTCGCTTTCTTCTGATTTCATCGAGAAGTATAAGACTATACTTGACCCGGACGGAGACGATGCAGTAGATGTTCACGGTGGTTTCCACGATGCGGGTGACCATGTAAGGTTCGGACTACCTCAGGGTTATACGGCTGGTACTCTCGGTTGGGGCTTTTATGAATTCAGGAATGCCTTTAAGAAATCAGGACAAGAAGAACATATGATAGAGATTTTAAGATACTTTACAGATACGTTTTTGAGATGCTCCTTTCTTGATGAAAACGGTGATTTGATTGCTTTTTGCTATATGGTAGGTGAAGGGGATTTAGATCATTCTTACTGGGGTCCTCCTGAATTGTATCCGCCAGATATCCCAAGGCCTGCTGATTTTGCTACTGCTGAATCACCCGGAACAGATGTTTGTGCGAGTACTTCTGCCGCACTTGCTATTTCCTATTTGAATTTTAAAGATGAAGATCCTCAGTATGCAGAAGAGTGCCTTACTGTTGCAAAGGCAATGTATGATTTTGCAAATAAATATAGGGGGATGTCAAAAGGCGACGGTTATTATACTTCGGCTTACTTTGAAGATGAACTCGCTTGGGCTGCAGTATGGCTTTATGAGTGCACAGGCAACAAGGACTATATTGATGATATAGATTCAATTGATAGTAACGGTTACTATACCGGATATATCAATAAGATAATTCCTGAAAATTTTAATACAAATACCTGGTATAATACATGGACTCACTGTTGGGACGTTGTTTGGGCAGGAGTGTTTTTACGACTGAATGTTTTATTTCCGGAGGACGAAAGATGGGATTTCTTTGCAAGGTGGAATATTGAATACCATTCGGCCGGCGAAGCAAAACATGTTGACCCAAATGATTACAATTATAACACGACGTCTCCTGCCGGATATATAATGATTAACGGTTGGGGATCTGCACGTTACAATGCGGCTGTTCAATTATGCGCCCTTACATACATGAAACATCATCCGGAAAGGGAAGATTTCGGTGCTTGGGCTAAAGGTCAGATGGAGTACATCATGGGAAGAAATCCTATGGGTTATTCGTATATAGTCGGCTACGGTTATGAAAAAGGATTGCCTTTTGCAAAACACCCACACCATAGAGCTGCTCACGGTTCAAAAACATTAAGTATGCTCGACCCTTTAGAACATAGGCATATACTATGGGGAGCGCTTGTCGGAGGCCCTGATAAAGAAGATTACCATCAGGATGTAACAACAGACTTTGTTTACAATGAAGTAGCTGTTGACTATAATGCTGCCTTTATTGGTGCTTGTGCAGGTCTGTATGAATACTATGGTGAGGGGCACGAGTTAATACCAAATTTTCCTCCTAAAGAACCTGAAACTGACGATTATTACTGTGAGGCTCGTATAGAGAGGGAAATTGAAAACTGTACACAGATTGTGTTAAATTTGCATAATGAGTCTAGTAGACCACCTCATTATGAAACAGGTATGATGGTTAAGTATTTCTTTAATATAAGCGAAATGATAGCCGCCGGTCAGAGTATTGACGACGTACAATTTTCAATTACATATGACGAACAGATTTCACTTCAGGATGATCCGATTGAATACAGGGGGCCTTTTAAATGGGACGATGCAGGGACCTACTATTTTGAATTTGATTGGAGTGGAAGAAAGATATATGGGGAAAGGGAACTGCAAATTTCTTTAGCAGCAAAACAGGATTCAAATTATGTAACACATTGGGATCCTACAAATGATTATAGCAGAAAAAATGTTACAAGCACTTATGCAATTACTAAGAATGTGCCTGTATATTTAGATGGGGTAAAAGTTTTCGGAGAAGAACCTCCTAAGCTTGAACCTACTCCTTCTCCTACAAAAGGCCCAGATACGGATTATGGAGCTAATGCTTCAATTAAGGTGTTGTATAGGTGTGGGAGTGGCGATGCCTCTACTAAAAATACCATAAGGTCAACGATTGAGATTAAGAATACTGGAACTGTACCTATAGATTTATCAGACTTAACGGTCCGCTATTGGTTTACAAGTGAAGGTAACGAGAATAGTACATTTACATGCGAATATTCAGCTTATGGAACTGAAAAAGTGACAGGAAACTTCTTCAATATTGAGAAACCAGTATCTCTTGCAGACACATATTGTGATATATCCTTCATCGATAACGCCGGTAAACTTTCACCGGGGGCAAGTACAGGTACAATATCTTTTAGAATTGAAAGTGTGTCAGATTATGACCAAACAAATGACTATTCGTATGATTCGAAAATTGCAAAAAATCTCGAAGAGAATAATAA
>JAEZUI010000154.1 GCA_023421115.1 Bacillota bacterium
CAGCTTGGATATCCTACTTTTTTGTGTAGCAAAGTGAAGCAAGAGTTTTAATTTCAATGCGTACTGATAATTTTCATGTAAATCCCAATATCGTAACATATATAAAGCCTCCTAAAACAGAATAGATGGTAAAATTATCCATACATTTCCATTTTTGAGGCAATCTCAATTTGTCAAGGTAGATTGATGCCTATTATGCAATATAATGGTAAAATTAATTGGAAAATTAAATCACGATTTTTACTGATTTTTAGGGGTGAAACGTAAATCTGGAATCCCAAAAATCAGATAAATAAAGCCCTCGGAATTTCCGAGAGCATACATTATAAATAATAGGGGGATCAGAATGGCTGAGTTTACTACGATGGCTAGGTTAATTTCTCATCTAGGTGATCAGTTAATAAGTAGTACTAAAGTAGCCTTACTTGAACTTATAAAAAATTCTTACGATGCAACAAGAACAAATAAAGATACTGGTTATGTACATATAAAAATAGACCAAGCTAAGAAGATAATGATTATTGAAGATAATGGCCATGGCATGACCTATGATGATATAAATAATAAGTATCTTGTTATTGGAACACTTGATAGATTAGAGGAAAAAGACAAACTTAGAAATAATAGTGTACATGATACTTATGTTAAAATGCCCCAAGGTGAGAAAGGGTTAGGGCGCTTTTCTACTATGAAACTTGGAGAAAGAGTTGTACTTTTAACAAAATCTAAGAAATCAGAAAATGGTAGCATACTAGGTATTAACTGGAATCAGTTTGGGTATTATAGCAGAAAACGTTTGGATGAAGTAAGTGTTCACCAATTTAAAGTATCTTCAGAATCAATAAAAAAGAAGGATTACCCTGATTCATTCACAAAAATAAAAATATATAATTTGAAAGATTTTTGTGACCCCGAACTTTGGACACCGAAAGAATTTGAAACATTTTATAGAAAAAACTTTATGAAATATGTGAACCCTTTCAAACCCAGTAAGGGATTTCAGATAAAGTTGGAAATCACTACTCATAAAGGGGAGTTCTTTAGGTTTTACCCCGAAAATCTTGATAGAAAACTTCTAGATCAAGCGCCATATAAAATCAATGGGAGCATTAAAGGAAAACAGTTAGAATACCAATATTATATTCGTCTTGAAAGTGGAGAAGAATTTAATAATTCGCATAGCGAGGAAATACAAGAACTAAACTTTTATGAGCTAGTGGGAGAAGGAGCTGTTGGTGACTTTAGCTTTGACATTTATTTTTTTGATAGAAGAGGAAATAGATTAAAAGAAATTAAGGGATATGAGAAATTATCAGATGTAAGAGAATTACTTAATCAGTATTGTGGAGGTATAATGATATATAGAGATAATTTCAGAGTGTTACCTTATGCTGAACCTGGTAATGATTGGCTTAGGCTAGATTCTGACAACGAACTAAAAGGAAGAAGTGGAGTAAAGTTTTATACTATAAGAACAGTTGGTGCAATATTTATTTCTTCTATACAAAATCCGAACTTAAGAGATCAAACTAATAGAGAAGGTCTCGTACATAATAAATCATACGATAACTTAGTACAATTATTACTAAGAACTATCAAGAGTTTTCAAAGTGTTATAGATATTCATTATCCTAAAAAAGAGAAACAAAAAGGTCCGATAGTTACAGATGATATCAAAGAAGCTATGAAGCCTTTTCAGAAAAACTTATTTGATATAAAGCAAGATTTAGAAACTATTAATAATTTCAAAAATATATTTAGCTACAATAAAAAGTTGACATCATCCTATATTTCTTTAAAAAAGAATGTAAGTTATATGGAAAATGAAATATATAACATAAATACTATAATAAGCGAATTAGATGGAAAGATTAAACAAATTGATGACCAACAAAGGATGATTGTTGATCTTGTGGGTATTGGTATGGCTGCTGAGTCCGTCGCTCATGAAATGTTCAGATATATTGGTAATATTACGAGGTATTTACAGCAAATTAAGAACAATATACCTGGACAAAGCCAAGTACTTCAAATGCTATTAAATAATACAAAATCACTTGAAACAGCACTTTCACGTTTAGACATACAATCTGTCACAAAGCGGAGGACGAAGCCAAAACTAGATTTGTTAAGTGTTATAAAAGGTGTTTGCAAAAGTAAAAATGCAATTTGGAAGATTGATGAAGAAAACATAATAAAGTTTGTTTGGTATAAAACAGAAGAATGTATGGTTAAGGCAAATGAAGGTATGTTAATACAAGTTTTTGATAACATATTTGAAAATTCACGATATTGGTTAAAAAAACACAAGAAGGATTTTCCAAGTTGGTCATTGGAAATACATATTAGTTTAACAGACGATGGAATAATCGAAGTTTGGGACACTGGACCAGGAATCCAGGAATTAGATGCTCAGTTGATATTTGAACCCTTTTTTACAAGGAAAAAGAATGATGAAGGAAGAGGTTTAGGCCTTTATATTGTACAAGAAATTCTTAATTATCATAATGCAGATATATGGCTAAGTAACGAAAGAAATAAACTTGATAGATATTATAAGTTTGTACTAGATTTTTCTAAATGTCTTGTTTAAAAGTGGAGGTGATAAAAATGCAGAATAATAAAACTGCAGTTTTAAAGGATAAAATAAAAGAGATATTAGCATCAATGAATATTTTAAAAGCAATAGTAATTGACGACAGAATTGGTCAAAGTGAAAAAGTGGAAGAGGCAGAAATGGTTTTATCTGTGTTAAATGGGTCATATGATAGCCCTGAGTTTGATATTAAATATGAAATGGAAAGAGCAGGAATTGATATAGATGAACAGTTGGAAAAGGCAGAACACGGAGAAGTTGACGAAAATGTCCTAAAAATATGTCTAAAAGCGTTTCCAGGACAAAAAAATTCAGCTTATTCAGAGATTAATGAGTTGTTAAATGTGGTAAAAGAAATATTTGGAGAACATAATACCTTAACTTATACTAATACTTCAGAAGTCCAAGATCGAGGACTTGATAGTGATACAATTTTATTTTTGGACTATAAAATAGATGGTGCTTCTCCACGTATGTCACAAGAATTAGTAAAGGTTTTAGCAGAGAAAAATGACTTAAAACCTCGATGTATAATTTTTATTAGCAAAGACCCTATTTTTTATATTGATGAAAAGGGATTTAAAATGTCAAGTCCAATAGAAAAAAGTCTATATTTCAGGGAAATAAAAAAATTACAGGCAGAAAAAAACTATAAGAATTCACTGTATGATTTTATTAGTAAACATTCACTTACAAACAAAACCGAGATATATAATGTTATTTTTGAAGCTCTTCATAACTTACATGGAGGTCTAATATTTTATGATTTACTTAAAGCTATTGACAATATTTTAATTGAAAGTAGCCAAAAAGTATTAGATAAGTTTTATTTACTTAATGCACGTTCGTTGCAAGAAATACTGAAAAGTAAAGTTGAAAATGAGGGCCTAGCTAAACCTGTATTTTTAATGGAATGGATATCTAAGCATATAGCTAAGACAGTAGTTAGAAATGATGGCATAATTAAGGAAATTGATGAGAAACTTAAGAATATAGGTCAATCTAAGTTTCTTATTAACGAATTTCTGGAGGATGTTTCACTTAAAGAAATCATTTGTTCTGAAATGTGGGATAACACTGTTAATAAAAGGTTTGAGCCCATAGACTTTGGTGATATTTTTGAAATAGGTTGTAATGGTGTTAACAGTAAAGCTATACTTATGACTCAACCATGTACACTTGCAGTAAGGAAAGATGGAAAGCGTGCTTCCAAGACGGGTATGCTTGTATTAGAAAGAAAAGATAAGAATAGCGCTAACGGTAGTCCAAGGCATTTAACCATTAATAGTTGGGATAATAAAGACATAACAGTTTCATTAGATGATACTATAACATTTTCACTTGAAATTTTGGATTTGACAACTATAAACGCAGATGGACAAGCAGTAATAACTGTAAGTAAAAAGAATAATGAAGTTTTAATGCCTGAAGCGTTTTGGGCTGATGGATATAAGTCTAAAATGGTCAAATTAACTGAGGAAATCATTAAAACAGCTGATGAGCGTAAGCTTGGTGAAAGTTTTGGGTTTATGCCAATTGAACAATCTTGGCTTGAGTATAAAATTGAAAATGACAACGAAAATCGAAGATTTATTTTCCCAATCAAAAGGCTTGCAAGACTTGACGATCAATATTCCATGCATATATTTCAAAAAGCACAATCATGGTGGGGTCGAGTTGGGCTTCCTGTTCAACTCGACCTAATTGACGAATATAAGCCCAAATTAGGTAGCATCTTAATAAATAATCTGAATAAATCTATAACATTATATGAAAAGTGTGGAATGAATGAAAATAATGTTATAGATTGCTGCATTGATATAAAAGATATGCAGCAATTGATTAGTGAAATATATTCGCATGACATTGAGATTTTTGAACAAATAATGAATTTGCTAGATGATACTAGAGCATTAAAATACAATTGTGCTTCCGGAAAGAAACTACTATCATTACGTGAATCAAAGGATGGTATACAATACCTAAATAGACAAGGTATTTATATAAGCTTTTCTTCAGAATACAATACTGAAAACATAAATCCAACAGTTATAGTTAAATTACCCTGCTTTTCTAAATGTTTTTACAATGGTAGTGAAGTAACTGGAAAAATATCTAAGGCTGCTTTTACTGCAAATGGTGAGTTAAGATGTGACATTCCAATAAGTATTGTCGATAAGAGTAGTTTTTTGGGCAATTGTACCAGATTGATTGTTGGAGATAATAGTGAGAAAGTTTTGAAATTCTCGGAGGATAAACTTAAAGAGTTTTTGAAAGCAGACATAAAAGAAAGTGAACTATATATAACAGAATTGGATCAAGAAGTTGCTGTTACAGAAATGGTTTCGGAATAGTTGCTTTTTATTAATTGAATAATCTGGTTCGTATTGAGCCACCTATCCGGTCAAAGTGACAAAGTGAGCCACTATTCTGGACTGGTGAGCCAACTTTGATATACTCCATGGTTCTCTTTACAATTTACAATGAGCCTCTTTCGGCATGTTTACAGGCACGTGAGGCATCCCCTGCTGAACAAGGTAGTAATAGCTCTGTAAGTGGTGATGTGCGTTTGTCAAAACACCCTAACATGCCGGCTCACTTATTGCATTGCAAAGACTTTCGCGGCATAAAACTATTATGGCTTTGTTTTCCGGAATCATTGCTCACTAATAACTGGACCACTGGACCGATGGCTCTACAAAAGAAGAAGTTTTTTAATAGCTAATAGAAATATAAATCTCTAAAAAGCATTAAAGAATTCCCCTTTCTTTTTTTAATTTAGTAATCAACTGAATAGGCTCTGCTAAGTAAGCTCGCATTGTATCGAAATCTTCATACAATTCTGTTTCCACATCAACATTTGAGATATTAGTATCTATAACTTCAGAACCATATGATGAATGTTCTTCGGCCATAAATAGTAACTCCAAGGTATTTACTGGTTGTTTATACTCATTCCTATATTCAATTCGTTCAAACTCATATGCAAGGACTCCTCTATATACCGACTCATTCTTCCTTTTAACATCATCAGTTATATGATTCATCAGTTGTGTTTCTAGTGCTTCATCATTAATACTCTCATAAAATCTCGCCCATTTATAATAATTGAGGTTTTCAATAACAGCTTTGTTCTCCCTAAAAAAATTAACCAATTGCGGATTTAATTCAATCCACTCTTCCTTCTTTGAAAAAGAATACATTAACTTATTAGTATCACCATATAATGCACCAACTACATAGGTCTTGCACTTTGATTTAACCATTTTACATATACGTTTACGTTCATGTTCTCCTAAATCTTTAAAGGCAGCATAACTACTTGTCTCACATGATGCATGTAATACTTGCTCCAAATATGTTTCGGATTTTCCTTTTGTTAAAGCCTTCTGACGAATTCCATATTTCAAGACAAGGTTCCATCCAATTTCAGTAAACCTTTCAAACAGCCTATCAAATTCAAGCATATAAGCATCTACAAGATCATCAATATTATCAAGAATCGCCTTAAAGAATATAAATTTGTAGCTCGAATCACTTTTTGATCTCGTTGAAAAAAGCCAATTCATTGTATTCCACAATTCATCCTCTGAAATATGACGTTTTATATATTTCCCTTCCGAAAGGTCATATCCTTTCATGCTATCACCATCTTTCCAATTAGATCTACCCCTAAACACCCTAAGACAACGATATAGAGTTATTATAGCCTATATATTATACAAGATATAAATAATACTCCAAGATAAAATGTCATAAAAAAAACTTTATCTAGTCAAATTAACTAATACCCTTTTGAATCTTAAGCATCTTAATCAACATTTCTGGATTGTCCCGATACTTTTCATAAATATTCTCATTAGAACTATCTTGTCCATCGGGTTTTGGTTTATGGAGAATATTCTGATTTTTCTGATATGCTTCACTTACCAATTTTTCCAGTTCCTCTGCTTCAAAAAGCATTTCAAGCGTATTTACTTGTGCTGATTTAATATTCTTTAATTCCTCCAAACACCAGCTTAATTCCTGCTGAAAGTTATATTCAACTTTCTTATTAAAAGATTCAACATATCTCTGTCTTTCTTTAGAAGTATCTATCTTGTAATTATATTGGATAAGATGCATACTATCTAAGTAGCTGTAATCAATTCCTCTTCTGTTTCTAACAGCCTCATCATAGTCAAGTATATTGGCAGTACCAAATCTCTGGCTTACTATTTCAACAAGAGATGAATAATAAGAAATAAAATCATTACCATCATCACAGCAAAATATTTCGAATGCAATTTGTCTGAAATATCCTGTTTCGGATAAAGTACAATCCTTGAAATCGCCATTTTCAAAAAGACGACACCCAAAATGTAACCCATCGTTCAACTTAAGCAAAAACACACCAAACCCTGGAAATGCTTTGTTTACTAGTTTCATGAAAGCTACACCATTATAAACAGATTCACCACCATAAGATAGGTCAGCCGCAATAATACGGCATACCATATTCCCTTTTTTAGTTCTCCTATAATAATCAGGATACACATAAATTTTATCTACATTTTCAATGAATCTGCGCTCTTGCTTGTTATATATTTCATCTTGATTGCTTCGCAAAAAAACAAACCTCTCGAATCTCTCAACAATACACTTTGAGTGATTAGAAAGTAGACCAAGCTTATTAAGAATCAACGTAATATTTTCTTCTTCAAACCTATCTTCTAGACCTTCTAAGAAATCACCTATATCTAGTCCACACGCCAAATTATCCAACATATGCACCATCACTTATCTTTTATTTAGAATTTTCTCAATACCTTCCTTAATTGCCTCACCATCCTGTTCTTCGTAGAACCGCTTCACAAAATCAACCATAGTTTTTAAATAATCGTCATCATCATGACATTGTTCTACAAATTGTTCATGTAAAACTTCCAATCCACCCCGGAAATAACTATTAAACACCTTCATATTTTCCTCTATTAATCTCTTATCTTCAGCATTTTCTTCCGAAAAGGTAAACGCCCGATGTAATCGTTTCTCCTCATCAGGTTCAGATTCATCATCTACAAGCATTAGTATCTGATATACATATTTCAACTCCTGTCTTCTTTTACCAATCACCTCAGCCATCATACCTGCATTTCCTTCTTCCGAATTATCGATAACACCTTTACGGTTATGATGATACCCAATTAAAGGACAAACAATATATGCGTCTATGTAATTATTAAAAATCTTAAAATTTACATGCTGATCTTTATCCGGAGTGTTACCAGGCAATTCGCATAAGTCCTTCCAGTAGTTCGCATGCTTTCCATAAATTCTAAAATCTTTATCAAACATGGCGGCACCTCCTCACATAATAATATGGGTTGCAGTTTCAATTTCTTTGCCATTTGCATCACGATCTTTTTCGATTCTATAGCTTTTTCCAACATATTTATCTAAATTGGTTGCTGCGTACTCCCAGTCCTTCTGCATTACAGCCATTACTACTTGATTAGCAGTGTTCGGAAGCATTCTGCAAATATTATTAATATGTATTTCGTCTACATTTGAGAAGGGTGCATCCATAACAAGAGGATAAACCTGTCCAAGCTTAATATCATCCTCATCAAGGATTTTATCTTTAGCCATCGAAACTAAGCTTGATATAAAAGCAAAACTCTTCACAGCTTTCAAACCATCAGACTCCTCAGTGGTAATATCACTGTATTTAACCCTATACTTATCATCAATTTCTATGGAACGCTCTCCATGATACATCTTAGCGAAATTATCATTAACTCTTCGTTGCAGCTCATCACGGACAATTACTTCCTTCCCTCTATACGTTTCAAGTAACCATTCATACACTTTTTGTGAATATGCAATTAGCCGAGCCGTTCTTTGATTTTTAACACTACTCTTTGCATATTTAGCAATGGCAGACTCACAGTTTTTGATATTAGATTCACATTCACCAATCTTTCTTGAGCATCCATCATAATCTGATTTTGCTTCAAGATATTTTGTATGGGCATCTCTTCTTTTATTTTCAATTTCCTTTGCGTCAGTGTCATCTATAATATCCTTTGATTGATCTTCAATTTCATCCTGTATTTGACCAATACGCCTCTTGGTAGTCCGATATTCTTTATAAATGTCCTCAATCTTATCCTTGAAGTTTTCTGTACCCGCTAGATAACCCTCAGCTTTATCCTTATATTGTCTAACAGCATCTCCTACATGTTCTGGTGGAAGAACTCTGCGTTCTTCCATTACTTTCATGTATGGAATAGTCCCTGGTTCTAGTCGTGTACCACAAACGCAATAACCCCTATTTATTAAGTGATCCACTGCATCTTGCTCCATTGCTGGTATGCATTCTTTTACTCCACCAGCCTTTTCCTTTGCAACTTCTAACATTTCTAAAGACATTTTAATCGCTGGTAATCCAAAGAAAGCAAAAGGTCTTGTGTTAAATGCTCTAACCATTTCGGCTTTCATCTGAGCTTGTCTTTGCAACTCTGCATCTAGGGCCTTTTTTGCCCTATCCCTATCTTGTTTAGCTTTTTTCACCTGTTCTATATTGCTTTTAGCAAGCTCAGCGTCATACTCCTTTTCTTTTCCTAACCAATACTGTACTTGTGCTTCATAGTTTGCTAATTCCTGTTCGTATTCAGCTTTCCGCTTTGTATATGTTTCCAATCCGTCTTTTGCACGTTGTGCATTTGAATCTCCGGTAGTATCAATATCACCTTCAAATCCTTTCACAACTGCTTTAAGGTGATTGCTCGCATTCTCTAAAACATCCAATCGCATCAAACCTCTTACTGCTTTAGATAAGTCTGTTCTGTTAGCAATACCAGATATACGTTCTCCCCCAAAGAAAAAATAATCAGATAAATCCTTTGGTAAAACTCTGTCCATAGATTCCGTGATATTAGCTCTGTCAATTGGCGTTTTAGTTTGTCCATCACTCTGTAAGTATTCCAGTGTTAGATTTTCATCAGGTTTTTTATTCAAATTAACGATTAATTTATCTCCATCGTAATATCTTTCGCTACATACATATTTAAATGAACGCTTGATGGTATATAACTTTTCATCATGAATAAATGTTACAGAAACCCAAGTTTCTTGAACATCTCCTTCATTCATATTATTACGGACTTCACTATTAAGAAGCACATTATCATCAAAACCGATTTTTCCATAAAGACACCATTCAAATGCTCTAATAATTGTGGTTTTACCTGACGTGTTAACACCAATCAGAACGGTAACATTCTTTTCGGAGTCAGTAGAAAATTCTATACTCTGATGACCTATATACTGTCTGAAATTATACATTTCAAGTTTGTTTAGAATCATCTTTTCTCCACCTCCGAAATTATCATCTTTCTAATCTTGTCTTCCATTGCTGAATTAGATTCTTTTTTTACAATATTGTCTGTCTCCATTTCAAGAATCCGTAGTTTGATTTTGTCCAGCTTCTTCTCATCAAAGTTCTGATCCATATTCATCATCCTCCAATTCATAGTTGCTTATCTTATACGTGTATTCTATGTCATTAATAAGCTCATCTGAATCCCTCGAATTAAGTGCAATTTCTCCAAACTCTTTTATTCTCGCAAGTTCTCGCCTAGCTAATGCCCTTTCACAGTTATAGTCCGGACTATATTGATCAACATCATCAAGAGGACGTGACAGTGTTACAAAATCATAAATAACTGCATATGGTTTGTTCTTTGCTAATCTTAATACCCTACCTCTCCTCTGAATATATTCTTTTGGATTTGTAGTACTAGCGAGTATAAAAGCGGTTTTAATACTCGGTATGTTCACACCCTCATCCAAACACTTAATAGCTACTATAGCTTGATATGGATCTACTGTGGAAAAACGTCTCTTAATAATTTCTCTCTCTTCCGCAGATTCATTTGAAGTAAAATGTGTTACCTTCATTCCAAACTCATGTCCAAGCATCTGAGATACCAACACTATTTGACGCTCCCCTTCATCATCATATTCAGAGGAATCTTGGTCAAAATTCTGAACCTTTGTCGCTCCGCAGTAAATCAGTATGTGAGAATCTGTTTTATAGTCTTTCATTAGCTTCCGTAATTCTGTTAGCTTACCCCTTGCTCCAGCAACTATTCTGGCTCTTTGCATCAGCAACATTTTGCCTCTTTCTGTTATAGCTATTTTCCCTTGCTTATTTTTATGTATCTCTTTCGATGCTTTATACGAAATATCTTTGTATTCTGCCAGTTCATCATCATCTAAATAAACGCAGATAGGATAATAATAGTAAGGGGTAAGCTTTCCTTCCTTTATTGCCTTCTTAAGATCATACTCAATACACTTTTCCCCAAAATAATCAGTCAAGCACTTTGTTCCATCTTTATCTCCATGTCTTTCAAGTGTCGCAGATAATGCAAGTCTATATTGTATTTTCGGATATAGTTTTTTCTGTAGCCTTGGAGAACCAAAATTATGTGCCTCATCTATAAGTAAAAGCGTATCCGGACCTAAACTAGCTATAATATCTGAAACAAATTTTGAAGAATATGTGGCATTCGTTGTAACAAAACAAAAGGAATCAATAACACCTATACTGAAATCAAGCACATCATCTTCCAATCGTTTCTTCCATTTCTTCTGCTTTGATGATGAATAGCCGATGGTTGGTGTCATATTGAATAGTTCTATATCTTCCACCCATTGTTCTACCAAGTGTTGATATGGACAAACTATAATAATTGCTAATCTTCTTTTATCCTCAAACAACTTAACAACAGCACCTAAACCTGTATATGTTTTCCCAGTTCCAGTAGCCATGTCAAAAATGCCGTGATATCCATTATTGGCCCATTGTTCGATTGCATCTGTCTGATATTTACGAAGTTCAAATCCTTTTGGCATACGTGGTATACCAATATCTAAACCGCCTTCATTCTCAGTTTCATACACTTCGATATCTTCATGCAGTACTTTCTTTTTATGAGCTTTTATTCGTTCTTTCAAAACATTCGGAAAATAGATGACTTCTATGTCCTTTGTTTCATTATTCCACAATGACTCAAATTCCTCTTGCATATCTTCTGCATAATTTTTTGACTCTTCCCATGTTTTAAATACTACAATAGATTCAAAATTGTTGTAAAAAGCATTACTTGTCTCATTCATAGATCCAGTAAAAACTATCTTATTATCATTGGAATCAGTTAGAATGCCAACCTTTTCATGATACATACCGATACTCTTATCTGGAGGTGTAAATGCAACCTTGATTTCCAAAGTACCGTCTTCAATGAGATGTGCCAATAAATTCAATCTTTCCTCTTCAAAATAATTTACTGGCTCTTTAAATTCTCTCAATAAGGCTTTTTCAACAACCTCTCGTTTTTCGTATCCTTTATTTATTGCTTCAACATCATCCGTATCAAGATAAGGTGAGACAATAAACTGAATCTTTCCAGTGTTCTTCACAAGCCCTTGTAAGCCCTTGGTTAATCCAATCAAAGCAGTGGAAGAAAAAAAGCCAACAGAACGCTGATATAAGACTGTTTCTTTTAATACAGGCGTATAAAATTCCTTAACAATATTATTTCTATATGTAGTGTAATGCCTTTTCAATTCAAGTTCCGTAAATGCCATTTTCATCCCTCTTTCTATTACTACAATATGTTATATTCCATCCCTTCTAGAAGTGGTTCATATTTGTCATCATTTATCTCAATACAGACACCACAATACGCTTTATCCGTTACTGGCGTTGGAACAACCTTGCATTCAACATTTGAATTATTTAGTCTCTCCTCTGCTTCAAACACATCATTAGTGCTAAAAAAAACAATATACATCTATATCACCTATAACCCTCCAAATACTTTATCAATATATCTATTTCTTCTTTTCTATTAAATGCACTCATGCTTATTCTAACTACACCGATTTCCTTAGTTCCTAGTGCTTCATGAGCAAGTATTGCACAGTGAATACCTCCCCGCATACATATTCCACATTGATCCAGAAATTCTACAACCTCATTGGATTTATGATTTGTTAAATTGAATCCGACAGTACTTACTCGCTTATAATCCCGATCATATAATATTACATGTTCTAACCCATTAAGTTTGTTAATAAGGTATTTCACCAATTCGATTTCAACTTTTTGATTTTCCTCAAATCTCTCTGTACAAACCTCCAAGGCTGCTTCTAATGACCAAATAGCAGGCATATTAAGTGTCCCTGCCTCATATTTTTCTGGAAACACATCTGGATTTACATATGAA
Organism: Bacillota bacterium; assembly: GCA_023421115.1. GTDB lineage: Bacteria > Bacillota > Clostridia > Acetivibrionales > Acetivibrionaceae > Acetivibrio. Next base: position 12,877 of record JAEZUI010000154.1, read on the forward strand.
TCTCCTAATACACCCGTTCCGCCTTGAACCGGTGGTTTCCATGTTGGTTTTTCAACACAGCACAATCCTCCCACTCCAGGAAGTGCCATCAAGTCTTTATGTCCCGTAAACGCAAGATAATCTATGTTCTGTTCTGACATATCAAGTCGTATCTTCCCTGCTCCTTGAGATGAATCTACAAAGGTAGTCAAACCTTTACTTTTCATAAATTCCATAACCTCTGACGAAAAAACAATTCTTCCTGTCAAATTACTTGCAAGTGTTGTTGCAAAAAGCACAGTATTTTCTTTTGTGTATTTTTCATATATTTCTTTAGGTTCCAGTTCTAAATCTTCTCTACTGACTACTGAGTAATCAATTATTCTATCTAATTTCATCTGATGCAAGGGTCTTAAGACTGCGTTATGTTCATAACAAGTTATTATTACGTGATCTCCTTGTTTTAAATAACCATTGAAAAACAAGTTAATAGCTTCAGTTGAATTCTTAGTAAATATCACACTATTGGAACTTAATCCAAAATATTCAGCAACTTTTTTTCTTGTTTTGAATAACATACGCGAAGCTTCAATACCAAGCTGATAACTTCCTCTTCCAGGACTGACCCCAATTTGTCGCACATAATACTCAAATGCTTTGTATACCTCTTCCGGTTTATATTTAGTTGTCGCAGCATTGTCAAAGTATATCATTAACTCTCCTTTTTTCCTGCAACCTTTTCGCAGATTATACATCCATTATAAAACTTTGCTATGCACTTCTTACAATGTTGACATTTTGATTCATCTACTGTGTACTTCCCGTGGATTGTATCAATTGCACCATATGGGCACACAGAATCACATGCTGAACATCGAATGCAAAACTGATATTTTCTCATCTGACATTTTATTCGGTTAACAAGATTTGTAATATCAATCCTATCTTCTGGTATAACCTTAATTACATTGGTTCCATAAGTAATAATCAATTTAAAACATTTTCTATATTCTCCAGATTTATCTTTATCGAAAACTGAGATATAAGTAGCATCTTTCTTTTCTATTATTTTCAAATCACCCAAAGGTTTAAGAAACTCTATTACATCCTTATTTATTTTCTTCTTAATAATTATATTTCTTGCCCTGTCGGACAAATTGCAGTCAGTGTCTGTAATTGTAACATTCTTAACTTCTAGTCCACTGGCTCCTCTACGAGTTTTCCATCTACCCTCTTCATAATAATCATCCGAATCAGTTTTTCCAGTTTTTATAGCAAACTCATAAATCATATCTTTCCATTTTTGCATATGCGCCGGATAATATATTTCAGTCAGCATCATAGACCAGTCAGAATTATTAGGGCAACACCAACACCCAACTCTCTTGTATCCATACTGATAGCAATCATTTATGAGAATACCCTTGAAAAGAACGTAAATCCATACATCATAATCTGCCCATTCTATAATCGGCATTGCATTGATTTGTGACGATATTTTTGAATGTTCTTGTGTTCTTTCATAAGATTTTCTGGCTAATGATTCACTATGTCTGATACCAAGAAATGATAGGCTATTACCCGGAAGATTCTCTAATTCTTTATTCAAGTTGCTTGTCTTAAAAATGGTACAACACCAACGTTCGTGCTGACTAGGTGGTCCAAACACTTTGCAAAGCTTAAAAAAGTCTTTTTCAGTTTCACTTACCAACATTGGCAACATTGGATTTTCTTTCCTAAACTTTGTCATTATATACTCATAAGTTTCAGGAAATTCAAGTGTAGTATCTCCAAAAAAATGAATTACCGTATTATCCTGTAAGGCATCTCTAACAAGTCTGCTGACTACTGTAGAATCTTTTCCTCCTGAAAACGAAACTGTAGGAATATAGTCATCATTTTTATACTTATTTAAAATATCTACAATATAGTGTTCTGCCTCAAACACAAGATTTTGAATATATGTTTTGTTTGCCTCAACCACTCCCATATATGATGAGTAATCTCTTTCAATTTGTATATCATTTCGTAATTCTTCGGCACATTTCAGATGTTCCTTTTCTTTATACCATTTTCTATATGGTATCTTCTGCATCTCTCCGTCGTAATAATACTTACTGGAGCCAAAATACCATATTTTCTTTTCTGTTAAGTCCAAACCAACTATCTTGCTTATTAGCTTTCTTTCCTGAAAGAAAACTGGATTGCATATTGTTCCTTCTGAAACCTTAACAATATCTCCATCACAATTACATTGATGCATCTCTTTATCAAATATTGGTTCCGAACATTTATGACACCAGTAAACCATTTATCTGCTCCATTCTGCTCCATTCTGCTACATTATTTCATCTAAAAGTTTTGCGATAACTTGCATTTTTTCTTCATAGCTAATGGCCTGTCCGAAATTATCTAATGTAGATTTCATTTTATTAAACATTATCTGACTATTCCCACTTAGTTCTTTTTTGTCAAATTGAGTTGTTTTAGATTCCATATTACCATCTTGAATGACAATTTTAATTTCATTATCATTCATTTCATCACGTAATTCATATTCATCTAATTGTTGAATAATATTTTCAAATTTCTCTTCAAAATCCTCAATTTTAGAGTCATTCCAATATTCAATTTCAAAACCAGTTACTAACTTTGCAACATATTGAATAATCTGGCTATCTGATTCATCGACATTAATATTTTGCAAATACTCAAGTAGCGAATTAGTATGATAATCAAAAGCCTTATGTTTTTTTAAACTCCAATCATCCTTATACTTCTTATGTAGCCATTGAACAATGTCTGCTCCATCTTCAATTCCAAATACTTTTCTAATAACCTTTTCAACGCTTATAATCTGCAAAGAAGGAACATTTTCCAGTTCTTGTCTTATTGTTTCAATCTGCATAACAAGTTCTTGTTCATCAACCGATATCTGCTTGAGTATTTCAAAAAAGAAGCGATTATAATCTTTATAAGAAACGCTCATAATATCTCTATACTGCTTTGTTTTGTCGGAAACAAATCTATCAGTAGTTCTTGCTGCCTTAGATATTGCAATAAAGTGTCTATTCATAGCAGTGTGTAATTCTTTAAGCCGATTCTTTGACTGTTTACTCCTATGATTTGCAAAAATTCTTTCTAGTCCTTCGATGTATTCAATTTGCTCTCTTTGCCAATTACAAATGTAAAGGGTATAATCATCCGGGTTCTCCAAAGCTTTTAAGAGTTCCTCTAACGAGTAATCCCTTTCTGAGCCATGAAAGTACAATGATACATTTTCATAAGTTCTTAATGCATTTGCAATCAAAATTGAAATATACCCGTCGCGTAATCCAAAAGGCGGCTCTTTTAACACGTTATATATTTCAGCAAAAACAGTTTGAGCTACTTGACATTTTTTCAAGAACTTTTCTAAGGCTTTTTTCACAGGAGTACCAGCATCTTTTCCATCCGGAAAAGAATTGAGCCTATCTATTGTTTCCCCATTAAAGAGACCATTCTTTGAAAGAACCGATCTAATTATTGTATGCTCAGGTGATAATGGTGCACAATTTTTCATGATATCATCATCTTCTATGATATAAGTAAGTGCTTTATTCCTTGCCACTCTTATTGCCCCAGAAATCATATTTTTATTAATCAAATCATTGTTGACAATAAGCGTGTCAGAAAATATATTTTTCATCAATTCAGATGCAACTTCTGACAATTCAACATCAGATCTTATGTCTAATACATTACCATTCATGAAAGGAATGATCTTCTCTGTTTCGAGAAACCTCCATTGATTTACAATATCATTTATTATTCCTCTTTGTTCCTCGAGATATAGTCCTAATTCCTTTTCAACTGTAGGATCATCCTTCTTTAATTCTTCTCTTTTGGAATAAAAATACTTAATGGCAATAAATCTTTTCACCTCATGTCGTACCATTTCTGCATCACGATTAATAAGCATAATCATTCTTTTCGGCAGTCCATCAATTGCTGCATATTCTTTTTCATCAAAATCTTTGTCCATTACAAACGCTATTATGCCATCATAATACTTCGGAAGTGTTCTCAAGAAACTCTTTTTGTTCATTTCATTCTTTTGAACAAATACTGGAGCAAAAATTCTGTTCATATGATAGGTCAAATTGTATGCATGAGGATAGATTACAAATGCCGAAAACTCCTCGTTCAAAGTTGCAATTGCCATATCATCACTAATGGATTCTATTTTTTCGTCTATCATTAAATCCAGATCATATATACTGCTATCTAAAAAATCGTAATATCCATATTGGCGCATAAACTTTATAATCTTAAGTTTCTCAATATTTTCTATAGCAGTAATAACTTCTTCATCATCGCAATCAATCACATGTGTCAATGTATCTCTATCAGCCGCCAAAATAGCAGAATCAGAAATAATATATATTACTGTCATTGCTTTAAGTACACGAATCTCTAGTTTGTTCTCTTCAATATTTCCCAGCTTGTTTAATGCATATTGAAATTTCTTATACACTAAATAAACCTCTGTAGATCTAAATGAACGAATATTTGATTCAAAGTAGTCATAAATGTTATCTAACCCAATAAAATGAAATTTATCAGCTTTAAAACTTTTAAGCTGTGTAAACAGGGAATTATCCTCATCACTCGCTAAGTAAGTAAAGATTGTTCTTTCATTCTGAGCTACCTTTTTCGATAATCTATCCAAAGCATAAAGGGTTATAGGGTGAAGTGGAAAACCTCCTTCAAATGGATTCCCCCCTTCTGGTGGCAAAAGAAATCCCTTAAACTCCCATGCTTGATTGTATAATTCATTTAACTCTGTTTCATATTTGCGCTTGAATTTTTCCCATTTGCTTGTTTTCGGAATAATGTGTGGAATGAGCGACAAACATTGATCATACTTAATATTTATTGACGTTGATTTAAAACGTCCTTCAATCTTTTTCCACTCCTCACTTAAATCCTTTTTCATTTTATCCATATAAAGAGATAACTGTTTATGTGAAACCAAAATTAAATAGTCATCATATTCTGAATGATCACAATACTCTGCTAAATCTTGAATTACTTTTACTTTTACATCTTCACCGGAATCTTCAATATATCTTCCAAATTCATCAAAAACAAAAACAATGCCTCTATGAGTTTCATGAATAGCCTGATTTGCAAGTTCAATATTGTCTAAAAGATTACCTGTTTCACTAACAAAAGTTGCACCAAAAGTCATTCCTTTAAAAACATCATTAAAATTCTTCTCACTGACCGTTTCTAAGTTTTCTAAACCAATGTATAACTCTTTTAAATCGATCCCAGTTTTTTCACATACCTCAGCTAACCTTTTTGAGGATTCTTCTCCCGAGTTCCATTTATCAAGAAGTGCTTTTGCTTCGTAAAAGTAACTTTTAAAACATATTTTGATATTGTTCTTATCCAGTTCCTTTTTCAAAGAATATGAAATGCATTTATCGAACTCTGGAAAATCCGAATAAACTGGAACCACAAGATACGGTCTGTCCTCTTTCACATATCCTTCAAGAAAGCTGGCTAACGCTACATCATATTTGCCAATGGACTGACAAAAGGTCTTAAACCCTTCTCCCCAAACATTGATATGCCCCAAAATCGCACAAAGAACAGTAAGTAAATGCGACTTTCCAGTACCATATGAACCATACAGAATTCTAGAATGTACATCATTATTCTTTTCAATTATACTATATAAGTACTCTCCAATAATCTCTGTTGTTGTGACATTGGGAATAAATCCTGCCAACTTCTCTTCGTCTTTTAAATCTAAAAAAACATTTGCGGAATACTTATATTGCTTCTTTTTTGTTATCAACTCTAAATAATTCATATTCTATCGTTCCTCGTATAATACTTTTCTAAAAGTTTTGAATAATCTATGTCAACAAGCTCAATAAATCTATTGCCAAAATTATTATTTAAGTTGACATATTTTTTGTTTTCTGCCTCCAATAAAGCCTCTATTAGTTTTGAATATCGCATATTGTAATACTTTCCTATCTGCCTTTTTTCTTCCATTAGCTTATCAATGCTAATCTGCATACCTGCATGTTCAGCATCAGTATTATCCATAGCAATAGAATAAATCAATAGTTCAACTGGCACATCACTCTTAGTCAACTGTGCCTTTTCAATTTTCTTTTTTTTATTTACAAACAAAATCCTTAATGGTGCTAAAAAAGGATATGTGTCTTCATCCATAATGCTCTTTAGATCAAACGTTTTTTCACTAATATAGGTATTTCTTAAGCAGTTATATTCTTTATCTACAGCATCTTTCTTAATTGTCAAACCATTTACAGCAAGATAGGAATGAAATGCGCCAGAAAATATTTCTTTATCAATCTCTGAACTGTCCCACTCATTAAAAAGCCAATACCACGCCGTTGCTTCTTCTTTATTCAAAGCAAGATTACGATGTAAAAGCAGCAACGAGCCATTTTTCTGAAAGTACTTATCATTTTCATCCAATATACGAAACAAATCTGTAGGTGCTTGCTGAATACCTTCAGGTAATTTATTTTCCATTGTTAATCCCAAAGCCACTGACCAATATCTTAAAGCCTTGATCATAATCCTTCCAAGACCAATATTGTCAATAGCCATTTGCTCATTACTTGGAGTAAATATCATGTCATTCTCATTTACTGCCTGAATAATTTTAGTTCCCCATCCGCTTCTCATATAAAAACTGCCATGCTTATTTACAATCATTGCTATATATTCCTTCCTACTACTCATCTAAATATGGAATTTTTTCAACTATGTCCCCTATGTCACATTCTAAAACATCACATATTTTTTCAAGAACCTTTAGCGTAACTGGTTCATCTTTTGACATCTTTGCCATTGTCCCTGCACTAATTCCAGTTTCCTGACACAAAGTACCCTTGTTTATTTCTTTGTCAATCATTAGTTTCCATAATTTTTTGTAAGATACCGCCATAATTTACCTACCTTATCGTGCCATAAGTATACGAATATCAAATGTGCTAAATTGTGTCAAACTTCATATGCACATTAACTAAATTTTAACACACATCTTCATATTTTTGAAGTTTATTTCTACTTTTTTATTGTTATTCTCCATATTTAAAATTTGAAAAGTCTACATAAAGAACACTTAAACTATCATAGAATAGAGATAAACATAATTTATATTTTAACATTAATATTTTAATAATTAACAATAATTAACAATACTTTCTTCTCATAAATATATTTTTTATTTCAGCTATACATTTCAAGGGGATGCATCTTTGGGCTGCTCCCCAGCCCATGAAAATTCATAACTGTTATATCTAGTATCCTTTCCATTTATCTCACGAAAATCATCATTACTCAACTGTTCCTTAAGCCCACTATTTACACTATCTTTTTTAACTACCACCTTTTCCAAACAGCCTTCACTCTTGTAATTTTTCCCCTTCACCTCATTGACTTCCTGTTTTTCATCCTTCTTTGGCTCCACAATATTCAGCGTATACAAATTTGAAGTCTGTCCCCCATGTTTACGCTCCTTATCAAATCTTGCTTTCTTAACAACAAACCCCGCCTTAACCAAATCATCCAATGCTCGCTTTACTGTATTAACACTATATCCACATTCTCTTGCTATTGTCCTAATTGAAGGAAAGCATTGACCTTCTTTATTGCAATGTAGAGCAAGACAATTCAGAACAAGCCTTGCTCTTGGTTTTAAATCTGATTGAAAAGCATTTGTCATAAATTCAATTTTCGCCATGATATCCTCCTGTAAGTGTTTCAGGGAGATTTTAATCTCCCTAATCCTTTAGAATAAATTCTTCAATAATAGACCGATAGATATGCCCATTTACATTATCACTAAATAAATCATGTGAAGCTTCCGCAATCACCAACTCTTCTCCAAAGGTTGTTTTACAATCTTCCTGAAACTCCTTTGGCACACACAAGCCCATTTTAATAACAGTTAAATTTCCACATAATTTTAAAAGTTTCGAGTAGTTCTTTTCCTCATAAGGCAGAAGACTTCCACAAACCAACCTTATATCTGCATTTTTAAAAGTGCTTGTCATCTCCTTCAAAACACCGCAATCATAGATAATGAAGTTATATTCCTTATCAACTTCATTAATCAAAAAGCAATCAACATCACCTATTGGATAATGCTCCCCTACTTTTTCATAGGTGTATCTCTCAATCAGATAATGCAAATCCCTATTCATGTTCATTTCGATATAGCAAGCTTTGGCACCACGAGCTATCAGCCAGTTTGCAAAGTTAAAAGCCGTTACTGTTACACCGCTTCTTCGGTCAGCCCCTGCGATTGCAATTTTTACATTTTTAACTTTCCACTTATATTTTTGTATCTCTATCTCCTCTGGTTTGTTATCAATAAGCTTTATAGTTTCATGTTTTTCAGGTTGTATAAGCTGCTTATATCTTTGCATACCATCCTTACTCAAGCATTCTCTAATATCATCTTTTAACTCTTCAGCAGAAGTAGCTGTTATAATGTCAGTGACTTTCAATTCCAATAGTTTTTCAATATATCTATTATCACTTGTGCCTGATAAAATCGCTATAATACGGCTATTAAACATCATTTGAAAAGACTGGACTGCTATTACAAAATCTTCCAGAGTATCTTCAAAACAAGCTATATCAACCATAAAGTACTTATAGTTATGATAGTTTCTCATATCCTTCACTACAAATTGTTTTAACGAAAACCGGCCCACTAGTTTTTTTACCAGCAAATCTGATTTCTGCTCATTTTCTGCTTCCAAAAAGTCTATAAGTTCACTCTTTCCGTTACTGGACAAATATAATAGCATGTCCTGCACCTCCATTATGCAAATCATTCTTTTTATTGTGTGTATTTGAATTTGAGGTAAAAAGCAAAATAAGTCCCACAATAACAAGAACTGCGTATATAATCAATTCAATCATGATTTTTCTATTCATTTTGAGCCCCCTTGCTTTCAATTATCCAGAATGGTCCCCCTGCACTTGCATGTTTACCTGCTTCATTTAATATGATTGAAAAATCCCATTCCTCTTTACTTCTTTTATTACTTGCCGGATCTGCAACAAGTATCTTTCCTTCTTTTGTTACTCCTCTAAGTACAATAAAATGTCCACTTGAAGTAAAATGCCCTTTTGACATAATAGCTACTACAAGCTTGCCTGATGATAAAGCATCCACAATACGCTGGGATTCACTCGCTAAACACCCATAGACATTCAATCCAAAAGCTTTTGCAGCCCCCGGAATTAATGTATGATACGAACCACTATTTTCACACCAATAGCCCTTTTCATATGCCCATTTTGCCATTTGAATAGGATCTATTGTAGTATCTGTAAGGCTTGATACAACCATAGCCATTGAAGTGGGCCCACAAGCATATCCCCCAATATTATCTGTTCCATAGGGTTTATCCGCCCATCTACTATCAAGCTGATTATAATAAACAACTGGGGTTTCACCTTCTTTGGATATAGTTACTCCCTCAAAACTTTGTCCATAGCTTTCAACATAATCTGTATCAGTCTCCAATATACTTTGATACATTCCAAAATCATTTTGTAGTTGTTCTACCTGAATCAAGGAATCGCTGTCAAAGAACTGCCCTAGAAATCCCAGTGGATTGGTAAGAATATAAAATAACATCGTAACAATCAGCAAAACAGATAATATAGGAGCAAGGATAAGTATCAAAAGCTTTTTCCTTGTTTCTGCATCAGTAGCTGCTTTAATAGCCAACTGTGCAACTATCTTTGCGACAACAGGATCAACTGCCATATAAACCACCTCTCATATATGACAAAGGCGCAGACCTTACGCAGTCTGCACCCAATCACACTATTTTATCTTCCGCCAGCTTTCCCCATGTAATTAAACTTATATTCCGGAATTTCAAAATTTACATGTAGTCGTTTGGAACCTATGACAAACAATGCATGCCCACGTCGTTTACTCTCCAAAAGTTCTTCCTCTGCTTCTGTCAGATTATAAAGTTCTTTGGTTTCTTTTAGATTCTGACCGTCACATCCCATAATCAGCTTAATACATGGAATATCCAAAAGGGCTTGTCCATACATTTTAATCTCCGGAGAAAGAAAGTCTACTACACTATGAGAAATAATAATCAAGCCTGCTTCATACTTTCTTGCTCTCTTTTCTACATTTCTCAGAAAAACAAGACTTTGTGGCACTTGAGGATCAATCATCAGATATGCTTCGTCACATATTAAAAGTACTCTTTCTGTTCTGTCCTTACTCATTTCTTCCCAGCACCAACCTAAAAGGTTAAAATACTGCGTCCTTTTTATATTGTCACTTGTATTCTGAAGGCTATGTGTATCCAAGCAGACACATCTTGTATGGGTTTCTATAGTACTTTTCCCATTCCACAAAAAGCTATCACTACCATTTGCAATGTCATATAAAAGCAGAGACAAATCCTTATAGCCCTGATTAGTTTTATTTGCTTTCACTTTTTCTTCAATGAGCAAGTGCAAATCACTAAAAGTAGGAAATTTATCACTTGAAATCCCTTTAATATCTGTATCCCAATAGATATCAAATCTGTTATAAAGCTCTACAATGCTTTGTTTTAGTATTGCTTTTTGCATGTCATTAAGACTTGGAAGATATAGTTGAAAAAAGATTTCCAGGTTCTTTACGTGAAGTGCCATATCACTCATCCCATCCACATCACCGTAAAGCTTTCCACCCTTTTCATCAGGTTCATCTTCACTGTCACAAGGTGCAGGGCGAATCTGCAAAGGGTTTATTCTTCCGTTAGTTCCACCACCAGCATTAATCCAGTCTCCACCGAGATTAATGCATAGATCTTTGTACTCGGATTCGGGGTCAATAATTATTAACTTTGTACCTTTCATATATTCAGATAGCATAATATGCTTTATTGCTGTAGACTTACCAACTCCAGCCACTCCCATGACAACCATATTGGTATTGGTCCTATCATTGCCTCGCTTCCATGTATCTACAATAACCAAGCCCCCATTATTATCCTTGGCAAAGTAATAGCCATTGCCGTCATTAATGCCTGAACTTGCAAAAGGAAACCCTCCTACAAATGTGCTCATGGGAATGATGCGTTGTACTATATTTTCAATGACAGGACTTGTCGGATAGGTTGGAGAAATGGTTTGTAGTCCCTCTTTTTGAAGATTTGCTAGAGTTCTGACTTTACACTTCATCACATTCATAACACTTTCTACTCTTCTGCTAACTTTTATAAAATTCTTTTCATCATATGCTATAGGCATTATTGAGAGACTCATCAATGCTACTGTTTCTCCATTTTGGTCAATTTGAAGCATAATTCTTTCACCATCTTCTGCTGATTTTTCAGCTCTTTGACGTGTTAATGGGTCTTTTGCGCTTTCAGCAGTTCCTCGGTTTTGTATAATACTTTTACTAATGGCAGAAATTAAAGCACCATTGTCTACCGGTTTAATTCCAATAGATACAATGGTGCTTGGAATGTTTGTTATTTTTGAAAGCCATCCAACATCAACTTTTTGGGGATACCTCACAACTCCATAGACTTTTCCGGTATTTTCACCAATAATCACGCTATTTCTTTTTATCTCAAGACCCATTGGAGTTATTACATTTAACAGTGCTTCATTTACAGGAACAAACTCCGTCTTTTGTTTTTTAATCCCAATCATAACGAAACGCCTCCTTTGATAATAGGGATGCTTGGCTCAAAATTTGAATCTTCTAAATGCATGTATGCTGGATTATTTATAAGATTACATAGTCTAACAATATCCTGTTGCTCTAAAACATCACAGCCAATACCATTATCAATAAAATTGTTCGATAAGTCCTTAGCTCTTACAAGCAAATCCTTTTGTGCTCCTTCATCATCTTTTTCCCATAGTATTATGTAAAATTGTCGTTCCACCACTTCCCCAGTTAAGGCAAAAGTACTCATTTCAAGTATCTCCTGCTTTAAAAGTTCCTTTTGCTTTAAATCACTTGTTGTAAGTAGTTCAGACAATTCCGTAATAAGTGGTAAAATATCTACAGGTCTTGAAACAGCAACGAATTTAAATGGGTGCTGGATACCTGATATATCTGCTGTTAATTGCTTAATAATTAAGTTTTTTTCACTCTTACTGAATAAGTCGATACTAATAGGGTTGATTTTCAAAAAACACAAGACCATATTATCTCTTGTATAAAGAAATTTGTATTTGATATCTTTAACATTTACAAACTCATTTGCCGTTTTTAGCTGTTCATCCACTTGTAGCGATTTCTTACTATCGGCTTTTTTAATATAGAGGTATGTTCCCGCCCCCATAGCTGCACAAAGCAAAATAATAATGATTGGTACTATCATATAGCTTATCCTCCAATTATTCTTATATATAAACTATCTCTCTAAATCTTCATCCTCTTGAAGTAAGCCTATTTTGTTCAAGAACTCTTTAACACTATAGGCTGATTCGACAACAACAGATTCTGCTTGTTGATTTATTTCCGAATAAGAGAACTGTTCTGGTTCTTTAAACCTCTCTGTATATTTTTCAATCTGCTCATCCGTCAAAGAAATATCATCTCCATATCCATCATCACTACATATAAAAAAAGTTCCTGCAATTATATCTCTGTTCTCAAGCTTCCGATTCCATTCAAGCCCTAAAAGCTTGCCCTCTTCATTGCAATAAATGTGTGCATCGTCTGAGAGATAAGCGTATTCAATGCGACCACCCACTATAGCCTGCATTGCTCTGTAATCCTTTTCAATTTCTTTAACATAAGGCTGTTTTTGTGGTTCAACTACCAAAACTTTTATTTTATTTTTATCCATGTTAATCCTCCTCTTTATTTGGGTGCAATATGCCAGTCATCATATAATGAACCGGAAATATTCACATAATCATTAAGATTTATTGATAACATTCCAGCAGGCGTCCAGGCATCTAATACATAGGAATATACCTGATACTGTTCATTTGGATACCAAACAGGTGTAAAATGGCATTTCTGACCATAGGTACTGTATGGATTTGATTTGAATTCAAATTTTGCAAAGTAGCCACTTTGTGTACACTCAAGAAGTCTCCAATAATTTTTATATTCAAACTCAGGAAAGTAACTGACTACTGTTTGAGCTGACGTTATATGGCTTGTTGGTGCTGAAGATAATAGATTTGTTTGCACTACATTATTGATACCATATCCGCTTTTCATATTTTTATATGAAGCTGTTGGTGATTTAATATCCGGCTTGATTTTGCTCGTTGCTGTTAGATTTGCCTCATATACATCGGTATAAAAGTCATACCAGCCTTTATCTACCCAATTTCCATTATCCACCCAATGTCCCCAATCACCATGGTCACACCATTTCCAATTTGAAATCCAGACCCAATCAGCATGCCATTTTGCCCGCCATACACTCCATGTAGCATAAGTTTTCTGACTCTTACTTAGAATACTCACAGTCTTATAGCCATTATTCTTATCATTGGCAGTAGGGTTTGGTGGAGTATTTTGGTCTAAATCAACAATTTTTGCTTTTATGATATTTTCACTTAAATGTCCTTTCGTTGCACTTACTGTTATTGTGATATTCTGTTCAGTTGAAGGAGTTGTCCATTTGCACCAAACCACTTGACTTTCATCTTTAGGGATCACAATATTGCTCATTGTGTAGTTCTTGCCGCCCACATTAAAAGTCACCACAGCTGGGTTGTCTGGATTAATTTCATTTGTTGAGCTTAAGGTAACAGAAGTAATAACTTCAGTATTTATACGATATTCTATGTCGGTATCCACCGGGTCTGTTGGTGGAGCATCCTTATAACTCACAATACCTACTCCTAAATAAGTGAGAATTGTGCTATTTGTCTGAGCTCCAGATGTTGCACCAGTCCATGCTTTAAATCCTAAATCTGTCTTTTCCAAAAACATAGCCAATGGCAAGTTTTGATGTGTCAGGCTTACCATTTTGCTTCTTAAGGCTCCACTTTGCAACTGGTCATAAAGTGCAGCTTCATGTGCTGTCATACCCATTTGAATTCCTTGATATTTGAAATATACAATCGGCTCTAAAATCAGCTTATAGTTCCCATTGACAAGCAGATCAAAATCAATCCCTACATCATTAGCAATCATTTTGGCTGCACCATCAGAACAGAAGTATTTCTTTATAGCTTCTAAACTTGCACTTCCACTAGCACTGCTTATTATTTTAGGCAGGGGATTTGCTGGATTCTTATAATGATAATCACCTTTTACAGGGTATAAAGATGTTCCATTCTTATATTGAATTTTGGATACCTTTCCAAAGTGGATAATGCTTTCAGCTGGGTTTTTATTAGTATAATCGATACCACTGCCAACTGGTTTTCCTGTTTTTGTGTCAACAACTGTTACCCTTACACCATCATAGCCTGGAGTCCATGAGTTTTGACTTGTGCCACTTCCCATCCCACCAGAGCCATTATCTATGTTTCCATCACCTTCAGCATATATGGAAGGTATTGAGGATAACAAAAAAATGCAAATAACCATGACTGTAAATATTTTTCTTCTCATCCTGTTCTCCTTTCAGGCAAATAAAAAAGAGGTAAATCATAATGACTCACCTCTAATTCATACCTTTTTTTAATTAATTCATATCTCCTATTTGTTTATTCCAATCTCCATCCGAATCACTTTTTTCTCCAACGTTTGCTCCACTATCTTTCACCCATCCAAAGCCTGGTACATATGTTTCACCCTTATCGTTTGTTTCTCCCCCTTGAGGAGTTTTATCTTTTGGCTTGTCAGGTTCAACAGGTTTCACCGTTGTTTGTGGCTTTTTATCTGGATTGGTCAATTCTATATCCTTTGGCTTTTCATGTGGTTTCTCTGTATTCAATGCTGTTTCCGGCTTTTCTGGTGGTTCTGGTTTCTCTAACGCTTCTGTTAATTGAATATTATTTGGCGTTGTTGTAGTTTCAACCTCTGTGTCACTCTCAATGATAGCGGGGGCAACTTCTGTAACAGTTGGCTGAAAAGGAACAGGTGTTGCTGCATCCTTGCTTTTATCCACATATGCAGCACTATCTGTTGGCTGCGTGGCTATAGGAACTTCAGAAATAATTTTATCTTTACCAATTATTGAAAATATCGCCATACCAATTGCTACACAAAGTAATAGCAATCCAGCTACAATTAATCCCTTTTGTTTTGCGGGAGACATCTTTTTCATTTTCGTGTACCTCCTTTTATTAAGGCTAAGTTAAACTATTGTATAAAGACATAAATAGTGTAACACTTTTAATGGCTGTTTTTCGTTTGAAAATCACGATTTTATGCGAGTCTTAAAGTGTTACATCAATTACGCCGTTGGGCCACTAGTACTTTATATATGTATCAAAATATTCCAACCACTTCACATTATATCACCCAACTTTCGTAGTGTCTACAGTAATTATACGCACTATGTTGCATATCAGAATTTAGATACATACCCTGCTTCCAGCTTTAGTTTAAACTTCAAATTGGGTAAATGCTCCCAGCCAAAAGATAGGGGTACTGCAATATCAACAGTCCCTTCAACAGTAAATTGATTGGTTCCAATTACATACGCAGGTGCTAAAGGTACATTCTTTACATTAACACATAGATTTGAAATAGTATATTCCAGATTACTTCCTGCATACTTTAAATATTTATCTCCTTCTTGTGCCAATCTTAGGTTTTCTTCAAGTCTTTCATAAATGTTCCCGGTACTGATATTCTCACTCCAGCTTGAACCAGTTAATGTATATCCTCCTGAATACCCTTCCCTAAGACCATTATAAATTTCATCCCAATTCTCAGTAGCCACCCCAATTACTGAGGATTGCACAGCATCCCTTATACCCATTGCTACAATCATAAGTCTCATATATTCAAAAGCTGCACTAGATAGAATAATGATTACAAGAACAATAGCCACTATTAGAGGTGTAGAACTGCCTCCTTTATTTAGAAGAATTTTTCTGAATTTAATCATTTGTGATATACCTCCGATACACCTGTTGCTTTAGAAGTCAAAGTTATAGGAAATGATGCAAAATCTCCAAAGAGACCGATATTAACATTTGTTGTTAAAGTAACTGTGAACTCCTGATTAAGTTGAATATCACCAGTCTTTGACCACACGATTGTCGGATTTAATCCTGTATTTTTAGAGAGTTGTTCTGATCTCAAAGTTGTATTACTTCCTATATTCCCTGATATTTCAGCAGTCCTGCAAAGCTCACTTGCAAATGTATCTAACTGCTGCTTTGCTATAAAAACTGGCATAACTTTGATAACAACAGCGATAAGCATAGCAATTACCAATACAACAACACATGCCTCCACAAAACCGTTTCCCTTTTTATTCATTAGCTCCCTCAAATAGCATCCTTCCTTTCCTCTAAAACATATTTGCTAAAGCTCTCATGATTTCATATCCAAGAATTCCTAAATAAATTAACAAAAAGCATCCTAACATCATAAAAGAATACTTCTTGATTTTTCCCGGTTGTTTCATAGCAAGTAGTTTTAGTTTTTGGATTTCCAACTGTTTAAAATCATGATTTAGCATTTCAAAGTAAATTACACCGTTATCTCCTCTCTTAACTGAAATAAGCCCTCTCACCACATCTGATAACATAGCACTGCCTATTCTCGATTCAAGCCTGGTCAGTGCTGTTTCCTCGTTTCCTGATTTCATATCTGCAATGGTAATTTCTATCTCCTGTTTGAATTTCTCTCCTGCACTTTTTTGGTATGACTTTAATATGGCCGGCACATCCCTAGTTGCCTTTAGGGATTGAGTTAAATTTGACACAAACCTTGGCAATTCATACTCAATCTCTTCACGTTTTTGTCTGACTATTTCATCTGCTGCATGCATATCCTTAAACAACATAGCTATAGAAAGTAATATGATTACAGGTGTTAGTATTGGCAAGAAAGGAAGTATCGGTATAATCAATAACGCTATTAGCCCTGATTTTATCCATGCTTTAGCTATGTACGTTTCTGGCGTCATCTTAAGTCCTGCCGATTTTAGAGTAGCTGTAAGCTTTCTTTTTTTATAATCATCCAATCTTATAAATTTTGATAGTTTTGTTGCTGCCTCAAATATAATTGCTTCTATATTTTTTGTTTTCTTTTTGTCCTGTCTTGCAACACTAATTACTGCCTTTGTAGTCGCAATCTTTGGCAAATGAAATATATGTGCTGATATGTTGAATAATCCAACCGACATGAAAAAGGCAGTAAATACCATTATAGAAAATATAATTATCTCTCCCATTCACTTTCCTCCTCTGTGTCTTGCCCCACAATATCAAAGCTTTGGGTAGAATCGTCCAAAGAAATATCAAAATCCTTTTCTAGTTCCTTTGCAACTGAAACATTGCTTGAACGGATCGGATCATAATAGATGTTTTCTGCTGCCCTTGGTATCATTCCTCTTTCCTCCATTGAAAGATAGCTGTTATTTGCAACAATAATGTGATCTAGAACTTTTATCTGAAGCGGTGTAAAAATTGAGACTAGAATCTGTGTAAGTTCTTTATCTTGTAAAGAAGGAACCATGCTCCCGCCAGGATGGTTATGAGCAATAATCATTGATTTACAGTCACAATCAAGTGCTGCTTTCAAAACAGCTCTTGGATACACAACAGCTTCACCAATGCTTCCTTCCGATAGAACCTTTGTTTCAATAACATTGCTACCACTATCTAAAAACGCAACAATAAATTTTTCTTTATCCTTGACTCCTCCTAGAATCGAGACAAAATACTCCCCGGCTCTTGTTGAAGAATTGAGTGTCATCTTGTTATCTTTCTCGTACATTTTAAGAAGCCTATAGCATGATATGAATTCATTAAGCACACTAATTTTATCCAGTTGTTGTTTATTGAGTTCAATGACTCTTGGATGTTCCAATATATTGAATGGATTATTCTCTGAAACATATTTTTTTACTTTTCTTTCTGATAGTCCTGTAAGACTTGTAATTCCCTTTATAAAGCTGGCAAGATGTGATTCATCGTAATTTATCTTCAAAAACCGCACCACCTTCCAAGGCTTTCGATTTTGTATCTATAGATTCTGCATTTAAAACATCCTCGCCTAGACCAAAAAGAACAAGCTTAACAGCATTCAGTTTTTCATAAACATCTACTGAAAAATCAAAGGTTGCGATCTTCTTAAAAAAGCCCTCCACTCCGTTTATTTGAATGTATTTGTTGATTTCATCTGTAATGTCTGAATCAAACGCAAAGAGCTTCCCTAAAAGACAAGAAGCCCTTTCATAATCTCTCTGTTTAATTGTATTATTACTTATCATTTTGAAACCCCCTTCATATTTTTATCTTTTATACTCTATGGGTCTTGTAATTCTTATAACTGCCGCTAAAGAAACAAAAATAGCCAATGTGCATACTGCCAGAATTCCTTTTCCTAATGCGGTATCTACAAGTACCATAAACCAATCTCTATTCAGGAAATAAATGAGTGGAATATTCAAAATTAATAGCAGTGCCATGGTGATAAACTCCTTCAGCGGTTCATACATAAGATAATCCAATTCACCCGATACAATTCTGACATCCGAAAGTTTTGATATAATGGGCGTGAGCGTAGTTTTAAGAGTTTTATCCTCTTGACATGCAATCATTGCATCTACCCATTCACTAAAGACATGGTGGTTGAGCTTTGATTTCATATCGCTAAGTGCTTGTTTCACATTGACATTAATCGTATTTGCCTGTGTCAAAAAAGTCTTAAACACATTGGATATTGGTGGATTGAGATATCCTATGTTCTCTTGAACAGCAGTAATTATACTTTCATTTCTAAAATAGCTTGATGTAATAATAGATAAGGCAGTTTCCAATTCTGCATTTACCTGTTTCTTAAAAGAATAAGATATAAATATCAGATACCAAAAAGGGATAAGGGATAAACCTATTGCAGCAACGGGAATCATGAAAATATTCTCCATCAAAATTGAAGCAAAAATACCTGCCACCATAAGTATAAATGAGATAGCAAATACCATTCCGAATTTTGATCCCTTTCCCATTAGTGTTAATACGTCTTCTGCTTCTTTTACAGTTTTTCTAATTCCTCTTAAGGGCTTTGGATTTTTTACTTCATCTATCTTTTTACTTATGGTTTTTTTACGGTTTTGAAATGGCTTGAGAAGATTTTCTGCAAACTCAAAAACAGATATATTTAAAACCAGAAAAGAGCCTAATATTAAACCCACTAGAGCAATCAATATCAAAAACATCACCTATACATCAACCTCCCATTATGCTTTCAAGCAAACTCATTGGCATCCCATTTTCAAGGAGTCTTTTTTGCATACTCTTTGAAATATCATTTACTTTCTGATATTCTCCCTTGATTGATAATTCGCCATCTACAACCGTGTTTTCAACAACATTGTAGCGAAATAATGTATGAATTTTCCTTGTTCCATCCTCTAAAATTTCACATTCTGTTATCTCCATCACTTTGCGGCTGCCATCCTCAAGTTTTTTTACAAACAAAACAATTGGAAAAGCTTCAGTGACGAGATTATACAAAGTCTTGTCTGCAATATCATACTTTTGGGTACATAAAGTAACCATTCTATTATAAGTAGCTATACAGCTATTGGCATGGGTGGTTGTAATAACTGCATGCCCTGTTCTTGCAGCCTCTTGTGCTGCAAAAGCCTCTGCTGACTTCATCTCTCCCACACAAATAATATCCGGGTTACATGTAAGGGCATACTCAAGTAATTTTTCCTGATCTATATTTTGCTTTTTATCTTCGGAGTATCTGGTAACAGTATGTACAATATTATTTATTACGTTACCATTTTCATCTTCCCTAACAAGATCAAACTCACGGCATCCATTTTCAATTGTAAAAATACGTTTTTCATTTGGGACACTAGATAGAATCCAACTCATAAGAGTAGTCTTTCCTGAGCCTGTACTCCCTGTAACACACATGGAAAGACCATATCTTAAACATATACTTAGAAAATCAAGCATTGGGGCTGTTGCTGTATTGTTATTGATAAAATCTTCTCTTGATAGTTTTTGAGGATTGATAATACGAATGGAGGCTGCTACTCCTTTATCCGAATCAGTAATAGGATTACCCAAAACAGTAATACGGATTTTATTTGAAAGATGTCCTACAACTCCCGGCTGTGAGTTATCAAGAATCATTCCCGATTTATGCAAAAGCCTTCTAACTACATCAATAGCATGTTCCGGACTGTTAAATCTCTCTTTTGATGGAACAACTATTCCATCTGAATAGGTAATCTTAACATCTTTCCAGCTATTAATATTGATTTCCTCAATATTTGTAACAAACAGGTACTGGGTGAGAAAAGAAAATTCAGCCATCTCCGTATATAACCGCTCAATGAGTTCATCAGCACTCATTCCATCAACACTCAAACTATAATCTGCTAGGTATTTGGCAATGTAAGCAGTAATTTGCTGTTTTTGCTCGCCTAGCTGGTTATTCCCATTTGCATCTTCTGTACTTCCAGGATTATTTACAATCATCGTGGAATATTTACTTGAAATGTATTCTTGTATTTCATCTAAAACTTCTGTAAATTCCTTTTTGTTTTTTGCCATATTATAAAACAGGCTAAGATTTCTACTCATTCCCAAAGGCCTCCTTAACTATGGCTTTGATTGAACTGTCAAAATCCTTTGCCGATTTCCCTTTTATTTCATCAAATAAAGTAAGAGCTGCCGCTTGCTCTTCAATTTCCTGCGCATAAGGTAATACATGAGAAATACCGCCATAAACATTTTTGTACTCTTCAATATCCTGCAATGGTTTGGCATTAGATAATACTTTGATATGACTGTCAGCATTAAATTTCGGCTCTCCCAATAATGGCATTATGGACATAAAATAAGAGATACTTTTCAAATCACATCCCCCAAGTCTTAATACATTATCTGCAACTTCCAAGGCCACCGTAGATAAAACATTTCCTGTTAAAATGCTAGAGCAATCTATCACCACATAATCAACAATGTGTCTTAGAAGTACGAAAAAATCAACTGCTCTATCCTTTCCATACTCTGCATAGGAATAGGGGTTTTCACAAGCTTTATAGCCTAATAAACTTAAATATGGATTGTTATTTAATGCAATGCTGTTTTTTAAGATTACTTCCTGAGTGATATTAGAAGCTGCTAAAACATCTCCGATGGAAACATCTACAGATTCTTTTGATTTATAGATGGTTGGTAATGCAGGACAAATATCATCACACAGGATAAGCAAGACATTCTTCTTTTTACTGCTAAGTTCCTTAGCAAGCTTTATTGAGGCAACCGTCTTACCACAATTTGGGCTACCCCATACTGCCAGCATTTGTTTTCCCTTGCTACTCATCGCAATTCCTCCTATTTTGTTTGATCTATTGTATTTTCTGTACTTTTGCCTTTAAAGTAGTTATCCTGCTCATTTAGGAATTTCTCTGCATTTTCAACAGAGCCTCTATAAACCAAAGTCGCATGAATATTACCCTTTTGCTCTAAGTCAGCAAGGACCTTTGCTTGCTCAGTATTAACAAGCAAAGTCAATGTAGAAGGTAATTCAGTTTCTTTGTCTTCTTTCTTTGTTTCAACTTGTGCTTGCTGCTTGTCCATTCCGCTTTCTGTTGTTGCAGCTAATACCTTTACATATTTAAGCTCAGGTGGAATGGTAGCTGAACCCATATTGTCATAATTTGATGAAATCAGTGTCACGATATCACCTGATTCCAATTTACCTGACAGACCAGCAGCAAAAGATTTTATTGTGATAGACATAGCTACCTTTGTTCCATCCAAATCATTTAGGTACTCAAACACAATCATAGGCTTGTCCGTAATCTTTGAAGCCATAATATAATCACCATTCATCAGATCAGAATTAAGATATTTTCCAATAACATCTTCTTTTCTTTTAATAATATTTTGCGGAAGATTATATGCTCCAACCTTTACAACTTCCAGCTTAGCATCGGTAATTACCTCTCCTTTTTTCATATCTGACGATATCCTTATTATTTCTGTCTGTGCTTTTAATCCGCTGTTAAACATAGGTGTAAGTATAAAGCATATAAAAAGCGAAAGAACGATACATATAAGACCAACAACTGTACGACTCTTTATAAAGTTCAATTTCATAACCGTTTGCCTCCTTAATTTTTAATTGTCATCAAATAAAATGCTATGTAAGAAAAAATACCTCCTGCACAGAAAAACGGTGCAAGAGGCAGTGTCATACTACTAATTCTATTATTGCTATTATGATATCTTAAGCATAATCCAAAAATCAAAGCCATTGTAAGCGAAAGGATACTATGTAATGTGCCAAAAGTAATCCCTAGCACAAACCCACAAGCTGCCATCAGCTTTATATCACCGCCACCCATTGAAAAACCACTGTCTTTTTTAATAAAGATTGCTGCAAGTAGGTACGGCAATCCTGTCATAATAAAACCAATAACTGCATTCCATGGATTTATGGCTAAAAACCCAGTTGATAGAATAAGCACTATAATGGTGTCAGGTATTTCTCTTTTTCTTAGATCCCATAAAGCAGCGAATATAAGGAATACAGCAAATAAGTATCCCTTTAATATCAACACATTCATTTTTTTGAATTTGCTCCTTCCTTTTATCATTTGCTCTTTCTGTCAATCATGCCCCATTCATCACCGTAAGTATATGTATAATACTTCTGACTTCGTGCAAAACGAACCATGTTCTGAACCTGGTCTACAACAGATAGATTGGTCTGATCCTTAGTTGTCATCATCACTGAGCCGATTATACCAGCTAAAATACATACCATTGTTGGTGCCACACTATGTGAAAATATCCATATGATAAAAGCAACCATTCCAGCTGCTAGTGAACCTATTACAGACTGCAAAAGTTGCTTCCTTCCAAAACCAGAAAAGATTTCCGTTTCGGTTTTTACTCCCATTGGGATATAAAGCTTCTCTTCCATCATATCCTCCTCACTAACTCTTGTAATAATACAAAATTAAATCCTTAATCTGCCAGATACTTTCGGCAATAATATAGAAAATCACTGTGTTCTTAGCTCTTTCTCTATATTGAGTTGACTCTTCTTCGGCAGCAGATAATCGAACCATGCAATAAATAAATCTTGCAACGGCTCCAATTCTAATAAGACTGATTAATGCAATGGAAACATCGTCAATAGTCACCACTGCCTAAGCACCACCTTTTCAATAAAATTCATTTCATAGCAACATCCTTTACTTTGCAAGATTCTTAGCCATACCTACGAGCCTTACACTATGATAAATATTATTTATAACTCCCGTTCCACCACCACCAGTTGCAATCAGAAATTCCTGTAAGAATTTTGGTGTTTTGATCGCTAGCACCATACAAGCTACTCCCCAAAAAATATGCATATTTATCATGAGTCCAACACCTAATTTCGCCAGAGATATCTGAATAACAATTGCTAAAGTTGATTGAAAAAATTTATTGATATACGACTTGAAGACTCCCTTGTCGTTATCTAAAAGACCAACACATGCCATTGGAATTCCAATCCTAAGGATTAAAATTTCCAAACCTCTCATAAGAAATTGAAAGTAAAGCATAAAGTAGCATATTAAAAATATCAGACCAAATATAGCCGTTACCAATCCTAAAGATGAGATGCCAGTTACCCATACCTGCCAATCAAAATCTGTAGCTACTCCAATTGTTGTGAGAATTTGATTTGTCATGTCTTCAACAATACCACCAAGCCAACCATAAAGTGTTGGAAAACATATGGCTACTGCCAAAGCTCTTAGAAAATTGGTCAAAAGGTATAAAGGTTCTTCATCTGCATCCCCATCAGTCCACATGACATAAATTTCAAAACCCTTTTTTAGAAACTTCAAAACTATCAAAGACACCCCAAATCCAAATGTTACATCAAACAAGGTTTCTGCCAGATTTACACCGGATACAACTGTCATATACTTTTCAGAATATAGTGTCATAGGCACTATATTCGTCAAGAAGCTGTCAATATATACTATAGAGCCATTAAGCAGGGCAATAATGAGCACTATTAAAATTGCTTCCAAACTTCCTCCACCCCTTTCAATGGAGTAAATATTTTACTAAACAAGGCGATGTATAAGGTGATTCCAATAAAACAACTGGTCAATGGGTGTTTCAAAAAATCTGATTTTATTGGGTTTGGTACTATATAAATTGACTAATGAATTTTTTTTTAACACCTAAAACATCGCCTTATGAAGAAAACTTATCCTTTGTAATTAAACATGTCTTTAATTTTCTGAGTAATGGCTGGCAGTACTGTTCCATTTAGTACCAGATACAGACCTGCAAGAATCAAAGCTCCAAGTACAATAGAAATTAATACAGTTACTGCAACATCAAGCGTGCCTTGTCCATCTTTGTTATAAATTGCTTTCCTTGTTCTTTCAAACAAATTAGATAATTTACATCTTGCATCAAGTGCTAATAAAATAGATTTGTTTTTGGCGTTTTTCATAAATTTACTCATTTTGAGCCTCCTGAAAATAATATTTTTGTAGTAAAAATAATAAAAGCCATGGCATAAACATGACTGTTTGAACTACTTGTAGTAACCAATAATCAGATTTAGTGTTGCAGACCCTACAACTGCACCAAGGCATGAAACAATTGCAACCACAATTCGGTCATTCCACTTTTTCTGGTCCATTTCATCAGCCGCCGATCTGCGTATACAAAAATAAATAATAAGCAGCCCTGAAACAACTGGTGCAAGAACCATAAGCCAAGTAGTCACATCTCCAATCAACTTCTCTGTTCCTGTTACTACCTTACTGTCTTTAATTCCGTCAGCATATACTGGCATATTGCTAAGAATCAAAAAAGCAAGTGTAGTCATTCCCACACTTGCCTTTTTCCAAAGACCTGTAGCTTTTGTTTTTAATTTTTCGGTATTCACAAAATTACCCTCCTGTCAGATTTTTTGTCACTCTTTTTTATTAGATTTCTATTCAAAATCACCCTCACTACTTACATAAGCACCACCTCCTTTATCTGCTACTTGTTGTATTTTTCTTATAATGTCTTTTTGATAGTAAATCCAGATGTTCCATAATGCTATTTCTTCATGCATATCCGTTATTACCGGACGGCTTTTCTCCTTCTCCTCTCTTAACCTGCGATTATGTTCCTTATCTCCAAGTCCAAGCATTTTATTAAAATGCCATTCTGATAAATCAGGAGAATACATAATTGCAGGATGTGTTCTTGAGGTTACAATTTGATAAGGTCTTCTTATACGCCTTACCTCATCAACATTTAAGAGCTTTCGTTCAATCAAACTAATACTGTGAGAACTAGACGGTGTAGTAAATTTGGCATGGTTTGCAGAAAGCTGATAGCTCGAAACAGTGTATGTACCAAGCTTTTCAGATATCTCTCTTAATGTATCCATATCATCCGACTGTAAATAGACCCAAGTCTGACAATTGGCTTTAATAGTATCTGAAGTATTTTCATCATACTTCTCTTTTAATTGTGAAAACGACTGAATGAAGAGATTAAACCTTATTCCCCTTCCTCCACCAACAGTCAACTTATTTGTAAAATCAGTGATCGTTGTAAAATTTCCAAACTCTTCAAGCATAAAATTTACTCTCTGAAATAACCGTCCACCCCTGCTATCCGCTAAATTTGCCAATAATTCATACTGTTGTGAAACAACAAGGGATGCAACCGAATAAAATGTAGTTTTTTCATCAGGCAGGATTATATAAAGTACTTGTTTCTTATGACCAATATCCTGCAATTGAAAGTCACTTTTATGGGTAATTGCATAGATAGATTTGCTGGTAAACAAACGAAGTGTAGTTAACGCCGAAGTATAAAAACTTCCCCTTGTCCTGCTTGGAGCCACATCAGAAATTGAGAGCAGTGCTTTTGCAGGATGTGAAGATGAAAGCTTCTTAACATATTCAAGGAGTGGCATTTTATTACCAATGGTTTTTACCATTTCAGCAATAAACCAATAAACATTGGTTAGATTTTGGTATTCTGGACGATGCTTATTATCACAGACAACACAAAGAATTGATGCTGCAATTATTGAGCATTCCCCATTTGTCCAGATTTTCTCTCCTTCCGCTTTACCAACAAGGCTATTTGTCAGATCCCATGCCAGCATTTCTGCTTTGTCAGTATCACCATCTTTTACTGCGTTTATAATGGGTTGTAGTATATTGTATCTATGGCTTTTGGAAGGATTTTTGAAGTCTAAAGTCAGCACTTCATAGCCATGCTTTTCAAGAAATTTTGATGTATAGTGAAAAAGTTCTGCTTTGGGATCACTAATTACAATAGATTCTCCTGCAAGTCCCAATGCACAAATGGATTGAATTACAAGGCATCGGGTTTTACCGGAACGGGTTGCTCCGATGCATAGTAGATGGCTGTCTTCTCCAACATAATAGATGCGTTCTTTGTTTCCTTCTTTCTTTAGACCAATGACAACACCTCCTTGTGATGTAATGGTGGACATAAGGCATCAGCTCCTTTCGTAGGTTGTGATTATTTAATTGAAGTGGAAATCTTATTTTGGTAAAATACTGATATAAAGTTTCTATCGCTAAGAAGGTGTATTTATTTTGAAAGTGTTTAAAAAGAAAGTCCGTGAGATTACTGTTAATAGAATAGAGTTTTATTATATTGTTATTGAAAATTCCAATGATGTAATTTTTCGCTCTTATCCTAAAAGTCTAAAATCCTCATGCTTTGAAGCATATTTTGACTGGAAAGACACATGGGATATTACACTATATAAACCTAGCGTAGCTTCAAAATTAATAAAATATGCCTTGGATAATGGATGGCATTGCCTTGAACCTAATCAACACCTTAAAGTTCATTATGATTGTACATTTGCAGATTTAGATATAAAGGACTAGGAGTGTTTGTTTATGGCTGCTAATAAAAAAGGAAGTAGGAAAATAATTGTTGAAGGAATCGAATTTCGCTGGAATGTAACAGGTAATGATGAATGTATAACCATTGTTATTTGGGCTGATAGAACAGACAGCTTAAAGCTTTTTGGTAATTTGGAGTATCATAATGAATTTAAACAAACATCTTTTGGAAAAAGTTACTGTCAAGCTGCTACAAGCCAAATTATTGTAACTAATAGAGTTATCAGGAAAGTAATTGAGCATGTCGGAATTGAAAAGATTCTTAATACAAAAGGACAATTTAACTTAGGGCATATAGAAATTATATATGACATAAATAACGCTTTAAGAATGCAGTATAAGTAAATTTAAATAGGAGAACAATTTGATATGAGTTTAATGGTTTATATACTCCCCAAAGACAATACCCTCGACATAAGTTATATAGAAAAAGAAATACAGCCACAATATAACTTCTTATTTGGCGTGGAAATCTGGAGAAAAAGTTTCTGGGGCAGCGATAAAATAAAAGATATAGGCTGCAAATTATTACATACTCTTAAAGATACAGATATCTACGCTTTCGATGCTGATATTGAAGTTTTAAAAAACGACTTAAATCTAGTATTGGAAAAAATCACTGAACTTACCAACGGTTCTGACGCTTATAGAGAGCAAGTTGAGTTTCGTGTAAAAAATGCCCTAGAAGCAATAAGAGTAGCTCAAGTTCATAGTGATATAGTGGGTGTATACATTGGCTAACCAAGTCTATATGGATAACCATTTAAAATAGCCTATTTAACTTTGCTTCAAACTGTCCATTTTTTCTCTAAGCCATTTTTTCACTATTTGCTGTTCTGCTGTTCCAGCATATTGATTCAATTTCATTAAAAGTGCATTACCTCTTTCATCAACTATATTGACATCAGCATAATTATCTATAACAAGCTGTACTATTTCAAGATTTCCATAGCAAGCAGCGTGATCTAATACAGAAAACACTGAAGCTCTATCTATGTCATATTGTTGAAACATAACTTTGATTACTTCAAGATAACCACACTCTGCTGCATTTTCCAAGGCACTATGATTTGCATTTTTTACAGATTTCACAAAAATATCTGGTTTATGTTTTAGTAGCATAAGTGCTTTTTGTTGATCTTGTGCCTTTTTCTCTTCTTTAATGAATCTTCCCAATCCAAACAAACCACACACCATCATTAGCGGTGTGAATCCACGGTATTCTTTCAAATTGATATCGCATCCTTTAGAAACTGCATAATCAATAATTTCCTCTAAATTCTGTGTTGAAAAATAAGAAATGTAATGAAGAATATTTGCTCCAGAATTATCTATATTTAATATATCTGCACCGTGCGAAATTAAATAATCAAAAATTTCTTTATTACCACCACATGCAGTCAACAATGAACAACCTGACTCATTACGAAAAGAAAAATCAGTCATTCCGTATCTTTCCAATAACTTTATCGCCTTAATACTAAAACGTATTGCAATCCATGCTAGATAAGTTCTTATTTCACCATTTCTCCGATAACAATATCCTTTCTTCAAAAGAAATTCAAGTAATTCATAATTTTCATTATTGAGGCATATATATATTAATTTCATGTGCATATATCCACTTTTGTCTTCATAATCAAAATCTGAATTATATTGCAGTAATAATTGAACTAAGTCTAGGTCATTATTATTAACAGCATGCCATAATGCTGTTGTCCCATCTCCCTTTGTAACATTCACATCAGCACCACTATCTAGGAGACAAAGTGCTGAATTGTACTGCCTTTTTTTACAGGCATGCATTAGCAAAGTAGTTCCAGCTTTATTTTGCTTATTTGGTGAAACTCCTTGGTTCAAATTTCTTTGTATTTCATCAATTTTGCCTCTTTTAACCGCGCGTTCTATATTCATTATACCCTTTTCCTTATCCACAATTACTTAATATCATAAACCTATTTTATCACAATATCCATTTTCGTTCATATTTTTATTCAAAACAAAACTGTCGAAAACCTTATCTTTCTCTTCATCCTTAAGCCATCTTGCAGACCCATGCTGATATTGACCTACTGGCACTGGTGTCCTTATATCCGGAGTTATCTCCACTAAATTGGACTGATATGGTCTCAAATTAGTGAAAAAGAACATTACAGCCATCACAGCCACAAGCCCTTGAAAGCAAAGGAATAGCATTAGATGTTGCTTACTATTTGCCATACTCTTTAAGCACTCCATAACAGAAAACAACTGTAGAACTTTACTTTGCCTTGATAGTATCGAATGCACAGAAGTAGTAAAAAGGATATTAACCAATCCACCAATAGTAAAAATCAATGAGCAGATTAATAATTTTACCTTGGTCTTCATCTTTCAAACTCCCCACTTTTATCAATCTCAAGTTCAAAATCAATTTCATTAAAAGTTTCAAATCCTGTATCAATATCTTCATCATCCAACTGCTTTAGTGCATCCTGCCTAGCAATAAATCCTGGATCAGTAACAATTCCCTGTTCAATCAATTCATCTGCTACTATTGAAGAGGATAAGTCGTCTACAAAACATAGATTTTCACCATCTTTTTCTGCCATATCAATAACATTTTGGGGTAACACTTCTTCTGCCATTTTCTTTGGCATCATTATCCCTTTGTGATTGGCACCAACAATTTCATAGATACCAATAGCAATTTCTGTGCAAGTAATTATGTTACCCCAAATATTTGCGTTTGGTCTGCTATCCTGCATTTATTCCACCCCCATCCACAAACTCCATATTTGCTATAAGACTCAGGTATTCTACACCCAGCCTTTCAATCATTTTACACTGGTTTTTTAAAACAATATCTACAGTCTGCTCTGAACAATATTTCATCATATCTTGAATGTATCTACTCACCTCAAATCCAACAGGATTCTTATAATATTGTTCCTCGGTCATATTCTCAAGCTGCTTATTCAGATTGCTTTTATATGCTAAAAACCTTGCTATAGCAATAACTTGATTACTTTTATTTCTCATAACTCAGCCTCCAATCTCTGCATCTATATCTTGCATAAACTCTTCCTCAAAATCAAAGTCATAATCCCTGCCTTGAAGTTCCGGAACAATTTCTTCAATCTTTTCAATCATCCGACCGACTGAAAGCATATCATCATTAGAAATGTTATTATCCAGCAAAGTAAGTTTCACTAGGTTTGAGTGTAAAACCATAAGCTCAGTCTCTGAAAACAAAGCCTTCTCATCTACTAAACCTGATCTTATGGCAAAGTCCTGCATAGCTGATTCTTTATTATAGAAAAATTGTCTTTGAAGAGGCTGTTCAGTTTCCTGTGCTATCCGAAAAGTTGAAAATACATATCCAAATAAATGGTGTTGCTTGCATGCCAGTATGACATTATTATACTGAGTCAGTTTCACAGCCCCATTTTTAAGTCTTTCCTCATTATCAGTATAAGGACACTCTGTGCATATACCAACCTCTACAGCTGTTTTTCTCGCTGTCTCATCAATAAGGTTCAACACTTTATCTTTTACAGACACAAATGGATTTCTCTCAATTGTATCTGCTTTTGTATAGAACGCTATGAGTTGATTTTTATAGTAAACATCTGCAAGATAATCTGAAGAAGTCGACCTTTTGACCTCAAAACCTCTCCTTGCAAGTTGTTCAAAAAAACTTTTATAAAAGTCCATTTTAGTAAGCATTGAATTACCTCCTGTTCAAAATAGCATTCTTTAGGTTCATCGCTCTCATCTTGTTTTTCTTTATATCCAATTCTTTTTGCATAAAGCATTTATCGCCTGTTTGTGGAAACATACAACTTGGCTTTGTCAATTCCAAAACAAAAGGACACCCACGGCAAGGATGTCCCTCAGGATACTGATATACTGTTGTATTTGACATTTTTCTCTTTTCCTTTCTGAAATATAAAAAGTATAGCAAATTATTTCCCCATACCTTTGTCTCTGTTTCTTAAATATAATTCTTTCTTTGCTCTTTTTGATAGCTCTGTACTTTCAGCTTTTTGTCTATCAATATAATCCATGTTTAAATCATCAACATTCTGCTCTATCATCATTAAAATCTCACAAATCATTTGCTGTGTCTTATAAGATTTATACTCTTTGGAATATTCCAGTTTTGAAAGTTCAAATTCCTTATTTGCCAGTGTTTTAATTACAGCAATTAAACGGTTTGCAATCAGCTTGTCCATCTCATTTATTGCTTTTTCTCTATGACTTTCCACACTCACCGGGTCTGTATCATATAGCATAGCCATTTTTGACTTTGTATCTGCATACTCATCAATCAGCTGTTTAATATGCGGAATTCCTTGCTTTAAATCTTCAACAACCCTATCCACTTGTTCTTTTGCCTCTTCGGACAGTAATTGATAATAAAGCCTCCCCTTTTTCGGCAATATATCTTTTAATTGAAATAGCCGAATTGATAAAGGCGATAAATCAATCCCTTTCAAAATACTGTCAATTGGAATATCTTTTAACTCTTCATCATCAATCTTTCCAGCCGCTTCCTTTAATTTTTTATATTGTTTTGGATAAATAGTCTTCATGTAATCATCAAAATCTTTTACCAAATCATCCGTAACTTCCTTCAGCTCAGATTTATATTTTTCCTTAGCCCTGCAATAATCGGCTATTTTTTCAGTAAAAGTCTCTTTTATCAGCTGAATCCTTATACTGTCAGCGACTTTGGGACTAACATAATTTTTCATTGTCTTTTGATTTTTATCCCAGAATACAATATGAATATGAGGGTGGCTGGGTTCATTATGGTGAGCACATACCCAGGAAAGATTTCTCCGGCTTATTCCATTCTTACTTGCTATAATGTGAATATGTTTTTCAATGTAATTTTCCCATGCATTATGATCTTTTAGGCCAAGTTCTGCGACAGTTTCAGGGGTGAATGATATAACACTTCTAAAAATGTTTACTTTCTTATAAGACAGTTCCCGTACCTCTTTAGCAACCTCCTGCCAAGTTTTAAATTCAGTTAAATTTCCTGGCTGAAGTTTACCAAATAGTCCGTGGCTCATTCCTTCATTTTTTGATGCTCCAGGTCTGGTTGCAATATACCTTATATGAGCATAATTACATTTTGGAGTTTTATTGAAATTAGGAGGCTTGAACCTCTGCTTATACATCAAAATCGACATAAGAAGTATCTCCCCCTTTTATTTCCGAAACAGCTTTTTTAACTTCTTCATCATCCATAAACTTTGCAATAGCATCTCCGCTTTTCATATTTGCATAAGACAACGCCCTCTTTCTTGCGGCCTTTTCTATTTTCTCAAATGATGAATACCTGTCCTTATCAATCAAATCTGAGATGATGGTGATATTGGCATAATAGGCTGCTGCGGAGATGATTGTAAGTCTGTTTATCATACCTGCTAACCGGTTTGCTAATGACTTTATCGAAGCTTCAATTTCTTGATGAATGATGTCAGTTATCATATCTATATTTTCTTCATATCCATTTACTGCCAAGCCTTTATCAACAAACTCTCTGATTATTTCAGAAGCATAAACATTCTTTTTTATAGCTAGTTTATCAATCTGTTCCAAAGTTTCAGTCGGAAATACTACTGACCTTTTTTGAGTCTTTGGGTTGTTATCGGTCTTCTCTTTCACAAAATTCCTCCTTTCAATATCCCAATATTCTTTTTGAGCAAAACAAAAGAAGCCAATTTGCGGCTTCTTGTTATATGGATAGTACATTAATTTTATATTGCTTGTTTTTTTGTCTAGTTTATACTATGAAGGTACTTAGCATTCATCCTCATCCTCCGAAAACTCATCTGGACTAATAAATTGGATAACCAAACAAACGGGTGTATTTTCCTTATCAAGCCCCCAATATGAAGGATAATAACCATCTCCAAAGCCGGAAGCAAACATTATAACATTATTATCCGTATTTGGCACACTCCAGTTAATCCAATCCCCGCCATTACGTTGGTAAAGCGGCTTGGCTCTATAACTCTCTTCAAAGAATTTTGCAAAGTAATCATCATAATTATTTAATCCAGGATGCTCCTTTTCCCACTGATTGATAAATACTTCATACTTTTCCTCTGTCTGTTTGTCACAAAAACAGCCCAAACCTGCATCTACTGGAAATCCAAAAATATCATCTGGTTCCTTCAGTTCTTTTGGGTCATCACCAACCCGAAGTGCAAGTTCCCATCTCACAATTTCTTTGCTACTAAATTGTAGCCTTGCAGCTGCATATCTGTTACCCCATTCAGAGTCCACAACAACAGCAATCGTTACCGGATAGCTTCCAGAAGGTACTTTTCTTATGAATGGGCGAACTTTATTATAGCCCATACCTAAACTTACTAGTGGATCGCATACTATGATCTCTCCAGTTGGTAATTGAAGCTCTCCAAGTGTTATGTATTCAAATTGAACAATAGGTTTAACACTTTTTGAGAAGTAATCAACAAATTCTTCTCTTGGTGAAGGTTCTGGTTCTTTACTGTCAAAAAGTTTACTAATAAACGACATCACAAAAGCTCCTTTCTTTACTTTACATTAATGAAATCGCCGATTGTTTATTCTAATTAGAAGTTTATTGTTTATCAAACAACCCGTTATGGATAACCTGAAGTTTAGCTCAATATTCATTTACTTATCTTTTTCTTTAAAGTTCTTATAGCAAACTTTCTTGTATCATCATAGCTGTCATAAAGGCATTCTTCCAGCACTTCAACAGGAAGGATTTTGCGTTAGCTCCTTCAAGTAAGGGTATAAATACCAATAATCATTATTTCATATTATACTGATAATGAAAACTACTAGAGTCAAAATTTATAACATTATCCTGGAATATCTGCATCAGTTAGACCTTTTGATAGGCTGCCTGAAATAAGTATGGAATGCCCCCAAAACAAATCTCCGTCATCATGCCAGAATTCAAAAGATCCATCAGAATAAATTGTTATAGACTCAAGACTCATTCTATCTTTGAATTGTTCTCCAGTTACTTCTATCTCATCTTCTTCAAGCCAGCTTTCGTTCTTTAAAGATAAGAGTTCTCTTACAGCATAATCTCTAATAAGGTTATTCCACATAACTTTATCATTCCATAATACATGTGCTGTTTGTAAAGCTGCGTTAAGGTCATCATTGCTTTCTATTGATAAATTCAAGTTAATGCTGTCTTCAATCCAATTGACATTGGCTCTATACCAGTTTAACCCCCTATCAAAAGTAAATATGCCAAAAACTCCATCTGCATATGTAACTGGTTTCTTTAGTTCTTCCAAACAACTGTTTAACACAGTATCAGATATATTAGTTTTTATAATTTCTTCAAGCAACGCTTGAGGACTTCCGAATATATTGTCATCGGACACACGAGCACGTATTTTAATAATAGTTTCAGCAGTAATTTTTTTTCGAATTTTTTTCAATTCTAATTCAGATACCTTACGTCTTACAGTTAATGGATCACGCCTCAAATTTCCGGAACCAACACGCCAAGCATCAAATTTAATGGTCAGCGACCACAAATGATCATTACCTATTTTTGATGCACTAGAACCACTTACGCCTACAAGGCCAGTTATCTCTACAATAGAACAGACTTTAAGCTGGTCAATAAGCTGCTGTTCTTTCACAGAAATTTCTTTAAATATATCATCCATGGAATTCCCTCCTTTCGTTCCTTCATATAATACTGTCGCTATAATATAACAACTGTTCTAACAATTTATTTGTGTTGTTATTAATACCTTCAACAACATTTATTCCTTTAGAGTCAAGTGAACCAAATATAAATGTGTGGTCTTTTCATAATGTTAGCTTCTAATTGCCTAAAAGGCATAAATACTCCCTTACCGGTATTAACTTTACTACACTCTATAATAATTATGTGGATAAGTTTGTTTTCTGATTATCATAAGTGCTCATATCTACTTAATAGTAATGTTAATTTCTCTATCAGCTTCAGGTTCATAAATGCTGACATCTAACCAACTATCCATGCCTCTTATCTTTTTAAACCATTCACTGTTTTCGAGTAGCGATCCATCTGTTTTTATATTTAGCGTGCAACTAGTACAATTATATTCAATCTGAATGGCTTTCCAGATCGAATTAATATCACATTCGGGTATAAAGAATTTAACTGGTTCGATCGTATCTAGAAGTCCAAGGTAAAAAACCAAAGGATCTTTATGAAGACTTATCATGTTTGTTTCACAATAAACAAGAGGATTAAGACCATATTGTTTATAAATGCTTTTACTTTCTTTATTTTTTTCGCTATACCAGATATTGTGGGCAATAATTGCGTTAGCGACATAAGCAAAATGGCTTAGATGCTCAATTTTCCATTGTAAATTTTTATAGTTAAAGTTGTTATAGTTTCGGTGGTGGCTTTTAACTTTTTCCCAATTAGTATTATAATTCTTCTTAAGCTTATCATAAAGAAGATACCCAGCAATAATGCCATGATCTATAGCTTGCCAATATTCTGCTCTATAACTAAAATAGTTTTTAACTAATGTTTCAGGATATGTATAAGGCTTGTTGTTTTCCCACATATGATCATAAACATTATATTCAATATTATACCTATCCAAATAAAAATCTAATTCTTTAGGGCTGTTACAGTTATACTCATATTTTTCAATTACTGCTGCTGTATCATGATAAAGGCAAGTCAAAAACCATGTATATATGAAATTATACCAATCTGTTTTTTTAATGTATAACGAAATGTGATCTCTCAGTTTATCAAATACTATATTCGACAACTGACATCCCAGAAAATATAATGCTACTGTATGTTGATGTTTGCCTTGATCGTGAAAAAGCTTTTGAAAACCAACATCAAAAATCTTTTCTTTTGCACCTACATCATACGTTCCCCGAATAAAGTTATATGCATTTTCACTATTGAAATTATCAAAATCAATACTGGGTGTATCATAATAATACTTCCATTTAACTGGTGGCATATTTTTATAAGCGTCATATAAGTTCAATTATTTTTCCCTCCAATCTTCTCTAAGATACAATTTTGATATTGCAATAATGGCTTATAGTGCTTTCATTTAGCTCTATTCGATTATTCTTATTATTATCCTAATTAGAAGGTTATGACTTTTCCGGTGAGCTGTTAAATTCCCGAATGGCTTGCTACATTTAATTAATCTAC
Organism: Bacillota bacterium; assembly: GCA_023421115.1. Lineage (GTDB taxonomy): Bacteria > Bacillota > Clostridia > Acetivibrionales > Acetivibrionaceae > Acetivibrio. Next base: position 49,123 of record JAEZUI010000154.1, read on the forward strand.
TATTATTAATTTGTTATAAAATGTACTTGTGAAATTCTTATTACTTAGACAAAGCAATTATTGTAATTACTATATTAGCTATTGTTGCTATCAACATTACTGCGGTCATTATTGTAATCCACAAAGTACACCTAATCATAGTTTTATTGGTATTTTCATTGCTACGTCTATTTAATTCTTCAGTGTAATAGTTTAACCCCACTGCCGTGTGATTAGCGGTTTTATCATATAGTTCAACTAATTGCTCATCAGTTAACTCTCTCAATTCTTTTAGTTTTAAACTCATAATATCCTCCTTTTTTTAATGATTACCAGATGGACAGCGACTTGACTACATTCTATCCGTGTTATAAACATAATGGGAAGTCCGTATCACACTCTCAAGAAAATACAAATATCGGATTTATTTCTACTTCTGTTTTTATAATTCGATAATTTGAAAAGATCGTCCTTTTAGTTCAGGATACTTTTCTTCAAGTTCAAGTATGAACATAGTTTCATTATACGTCTCATCAACTTCAAAAACGTTCTCGTAATATCCATTTAAGGCCATAAGTCCAGCGTCAGTATGTACCCTCCGAGTTTCAGGATTAATAATTCTTTCTTTTGCAATTACTCTAATCTTTTTCATACTTATCTCCTCCTAAAGCGTTACTAAAAATCTGACTATTAAACATAATTAGAAGCTTAGATATTATGGAAATAAATAGTTTGTTCTGATTCACTAAAGCACCTAAAGTTTTTTATAGTAACTTCTGTGAGAAACAACTTTATCAACTCCCAATAAAATTTTCGTACTTGAACAATCTTCTCGGATAACTGTTAAATTCGCATTATTGCTATAATCAAACTTTATATCATGCAATATGAACTTCCCATTTTAGACAATAGTTTCAGTTATAATATTGATTTATTTTCTTTTTCTATTTTATCATATTCGACTACAATTTCCCATCTAAAAATCTCTTTAAAACTTTAGTTTTCTTCTTTGCTATAGATCACTAGTTTCTTCTTTAGTACTCCTAAAAACTCTCAAACAGCTTCTAGTAAGCTTTGATTTCCAACGTCTTAAAAAGTCATTCTCTCTTAGCATCACCCCTGTAGGTGATATAGAATTATTGAATAACCCGTTGCCGACACTGTCGGCAAGCTGCATCTCTGTGGGGTGAGAACCCCACTATTCCTGCCTTACCTTAAAAGAAAGAGGTCTTCCATGACCTCTTTCTTCCTGCCTTACCTTAAAAGAAAGAGGTCTTCCATGACCTCTTTCTTCCTGGTCGGGTCTTCCTTAAGGAAGGTTTTCTAATAATGAGAAAAAAGTTCATAGTTCTAATTCCTCCAGTGATTTTTCATCAATAGCATCTTTTTCAAATGCTACTCTTAGTTCATTTTCTCTGATATTATCTAAGTCCGTTGGTGTTTTACCTTCTCTTATTCCAAGCAAATCCTGATTAAAATCCTTGAGATGTGGTTTATGAATTGCAACATCATAGCCCATCTCACTATATTTTTCACACCATTTTCTTGCTGCTAACTGGCCCCAATTTCTATAATTGTCGTCTTTATCCCTTGCAAGATAATCATTATCCAATGCGAATACAATTTTATTAATTTCAGGGTGCCAGCTTAAATACCTTTCAAGAGCTCCATCCCAAACACATCCAAGAGAAATCCTATGGTCATCCTTCCAATCTTTTTTAAACATACTTGCAAGTGTAGCATGGCTCATAGCATCAATAGGGCTTTCACATACAAACAGAAGATTCCCTTTTCCTTCTATAACAAAAGGGTAGCTTTTATCAGAATTAACTGCATCCATTTTAAATGGTTTGCTCCCATATGTACCTCGCATAGAACAGTATTTTGCAGTTCCGGTCTCATCATATCCAACAAAAACACAGTTTCCATACTTTGCTTCCTGATAAATTTTCTTCTCATTCATTAATACTGATACAATTTGACAATCAATACCCCTTATAGAAATCAAATACCAATAAACCCTTTTGAAGTTTTCTGCTTTATCCGGAAGAATTACCTCCCCTTTCTCTTCTTTAACATAAGCTACACTCTCACGAATATAGCTCTCATAACGTTCTCCTATCAGCATTGCTACAGCCTCCTGATAAGATGCGTTCCCATATTTCATCACAAAATCAATTGGACCACCTTTTTCGTCGGCAGTCCAATGATAAAAACGATTGCTATCTTTGAATATATATAGTCCTCCTGATTGTTTAGCATGCATTGCTTTGCGACCGCCTTTTTCAAGTTGAAAACCATATTGTCGTGCAAGGTCAAGTAAGTTTACGCTGTTAGCACGTTGGATTTCTTCATCAGTGAAATGGCGGTATGTTTTTTTTATTTCTGTGGTCATTAAATGCACCTCCATTTCTGCTATCTTTCAGCAATTGCCATTTCACATTTCAATTCCTCTGCCTGATAGTTATTTTCATTTCCTTGCCCATTTTCGTCAACAATTATCTCTTCCTGCTCTTGTAGCTCTTTAAACTCCAATTTAGTGTTTATCTCTGCCTGGCGAGCTGAAAATTCATTCAGACGATCTTCAAATTCAAAGGGCTTGTCTACTTCTGCCTTTGCTTCTTCAAGTTGTACTTTTGCATCCTCCAATTTCCTAACAGTATCATTAAGAACACCGTCAATTCTTTCTACAGCATTTTCTATTCTTGTAATACAGCCAAGTTCAGAATTACTAAACTCCGCACGATAAGTCAAAGTCCCTTTAATCTGCACCTCTATCTGCTCAAAACCTGTTCGAGCAAGTAAAATCTTAAAGCCACGATAATGACCGGCTTCAACTGGATCACCATTTATAGCAATATCATTAATTTTACTCATCACAAGAAGTCTTTCACCTGCTTTTACCCTTTCATCAAATGCTTTCCCATCAATATTCATTATGAAATCCTGAGAAGTAGACTTATCCCTCAAACCAATATCCTTTATTAATCCTTCAATCCGCTGTTCACAATGGGCTATCAAGCCAGGATATTTGCTTTCAACATTCCTCTTTAGAATTATCCTTTCATTGTTCCAATTCGCTTTTAAAAGTTTTAACCTTGTAACTTCATTATCCACTTCCATTTTCTCAGCCAATAAAGGATTTGAAGTTGCAATAGCCTTTACCTCAGCTGCCGATAAAACCGTCTCATCCATATCCTCACAAGAACGTGAAATGCTTTTCCCTGTCATTACCTGACTTATATACTTCAGTTTTTGCTCTTGAATCTGCCACAGATAAGCATCAAAGGTACCTTTTGTAACATACCTAAAGATGTTTACTACCGGATTTTCATTCCCCTGTCTTAGGATTCTGCCATCCCGCTGCTCAATATCACTTGGTCTCCACGGACAATCAAGGTGGTGTACAGCAATGAGTTTATTTTGAACATTTGTACCAGTTCCGAGTTTTGACGTACTTCCAAGCAGTATTCTGACATTACCAGCTCTTACCCTTTCAAATAATGCTTCTCTTTGCTCATCCGTCTTTGCATCATGAACAAAAGCTATCTCTTCAGCATTAATACCTTTCTCAATGAGACAGTCCTTAATTTCATCATAGACATTGAACTGACCCGGCTTTGGAGTACCCGAATCGCAAAAAATAATTTGTGTTGAACGGGATTCTTTTGTATCTTTCCATACTTCAAAAACCTTACGGATGGCAATATTAAGCTTACTTTCCTCATCATTTGGAGCTTCTCCAATTACTAACCGTGGATCAATCGACATGAGCTTGGCTTCATTTGTTAGTTTCAGCATATTATCTACACATGCTTCTACTTCTTTGGTTCGGATTTTCTCAGCCCTTTCAACAAAGGTTTCCATAAGCATTTTCTGAAATTTGGTTGCTTCTGTAGCAATAATCGTTGCTTTACCACCATCAATATCAGGTGTTGGAAGTTTTAGCATATCTGCCGTCTGTATGTCCGCCACAAGCCCAAACATATTCATAAGTTCAGGCAGATTATGAAATTTAGCGAAACGATTTCTCATTCGGTATCCAGATCCTTCAGGAGTAATTTCCAAGGAAGATACCACTTCTCCAAATGTAGCTGCCCAACTGTCAAAATAGTTAAGTCCCATCTTTTGAATCAACTGTGGTTGCAGGAATTTTTGCATCACATACATCTCACTCATACTGTTTGAAATAGGGGTTCCGGTGGCAAATACAACTCCTTTTCCATTATTAATTTCTTGGAGATATTGACACTTCAAAAGCATATCTGAGGCTCTTTGGCTTGATGATTTTCCAATCCCTGCTACATTCTTCATTTTTGTATAAGTGAAACAATTCTTATAAACATGGGCTTCATCTACAAACATGTAATCCGCCCCTAATTGTTCAAATGTTAAAAGGTCATCTTTCTTTCCCTCTGCCAAAAGCTTTGTAAGCCTGTTTTTAAGGTTGTTCTGAAAGATGACCATTTGTTTTATTGACCAATTATCTCCCTTTTCATCACGAATCTTTTTTATAACATAAGAGATTTGATTAATCTCATCATTAAGCTGCCTTTCCTGACGCTCTTTTGATACAGGTATTCTTTCAAACTGGCTATGACCAATAATGATTGCATCATATTCACCCATAGCAATATGAGAAACAAATTTATTACGGTTGGCTTTTTCAAAGTCTTTCTTTGTTGTCACCAGTATTTTAGCCTGTGGAAAGAACCTATAAAATTCTTTTGCCCATTGCTCTGTCAAATGGTTTGGGACTACATACATTGGTTTCTTGATTGCACCAATGCTTTTTAGATACATTCCTGAAGCAATAAGTGCTGCTGTTTTACCTGCACCAACTACATGTCCGGCTAATCCTGTACCGGAATATATAACCCTGGCAGCAAAGTTCATTTGGTGAGGTCGAAGTTTTATCTCATCACTCATTCCTTGAAAAAACAAGTGAGAACCATCATAAACTCTAGGTCTTATGATATTAAATTTGTCATTATAGATTTTTAGCAGTATCTCTGCCCTATCTTTTTCATTAAACAACCAACCTGCAAAAGCTTCTTTTATCTGATTTTGCTTAGCTCTCGCTATCATGGTTTCATTAGCATTGATGACATATTTGATTTGGTCCTTACCATTTGAATCTACATAAGGAACAGGATCTCTTACTGTAGTACTTTGGAGATTTAAGCAATCCTCAAAAATCTGATATGCATTTACTCTTTTTGTTCCATAGGTATTGTTAACTTTTACTGAGCTTGAATCTCTTGCCTTATTTAACACACGCCATTGTGTTGTAAATTCCATATAGTCGATATCTATAGTGTCTTTTAGATAATACGGAGTTCCAAAGGTTTCATGCATAAATTGACGATAATATTCTATAGGTATCCAAGGTGAGCCAATTCTAAAGTCGATTTCTCCAGGTAATAGTTTTTGAGGCTGCACTGCTTCTAAAGCTTTTACATTTCTCGAGAAAAGTTCAGGATATTCCTCTGCTTTCATTTTTGCATACAAAAGCTTATCCTTTACTTGTCCACTTAAGTATTCCTCATTCACCTCCCATCCTTCATAGTAGTTCCCATAATACTTCTGAGGATTTAAATAAATCCTGTCTCCAAGTTCTCCTATTAACGTATCTGCACTTTTATTTGTCAAGGCTTCCATATAAGATAAATCTATTTTCATTTTTACATTTAGACTTATCTCAAGGGCTTCCTTTGCTGTTTCTGCATGTTGGGGTAAACGATATGATTTAATTGTTGCCCTATAAAATATTGGTGCTTTTGTCCATGTTTTTTTATCATGGCTCTGGTCTTCAATTGAACGAAGCAATGGGAACTGGTCATCATCTGAAAACACTGCTATATTTGCTTTATCATTTATAAAACCACACTCTCTTACAAAATCGTCATAAGTATCATTTAATTTGTTTTGTGCTTCTTTAAGCTCGCTAGGGACATATTCCCTTGTTTGTACCTCAATAACTTCTAATAAGGCTTCCCTTATTTCACAAAGTCCTTTTATCCTATCTGCCTTTTTGCCGATGTAATCCTGTGGAATCAACTTGTTGTGTTCGCAGTAATAAATCTTATCTTCCATAACAGCATAAGTATAATTTTTCGTTCCAGTAGGAGCATCAATCTCTATCTTCTCATTATCAGGTTCATCTAACTCTTCTGCTGATATATCTGCCTCAGCACAGAATGTTGCATTAAGTTTAATAATAGCATCATTTAACTCTGCATTTAGGTCCTGTCCATCTGGTGCAATGCAAGCTGTTCCATCTTCATTTCCATACATATTTCTACTATGCTGCATTTTCCCCAATATCATATCCGGATTATCAATAAAATACTGATTCATATGAATATAATCAGCCTTTCTGGTATCCGTGAAAACCCAATTAGGTAGAGAAAACTTGTCTAAATTCCTTGGGCTGCTATACTTTTGAAAAAATAGAATATCAGCTGTAACCTCAGTTCCTGCAAGAGCTTTGAAAGCATTATTAGGAAGTCTTATAGCTCCTATTAAATCTGCTCTTTCTGCTATATATTCACGAACTTTTGTATCTTTCTTATCCATGGTGCCTTTACTTGTTATAAATCCAATGATTCCACCAGACTTAAGTAAATCCAATGACTTTGCAACGAAATAATCATGAATCAAAAAATCCTCATCAGCGTATCTTTTGTCATAAAGTTTAATATTGTTGAAAGGAATATTCCCGAGTATGATATCAAATGAATTGTCTTCATAATTTGTAGTTTCATAGCCCTGAACACTAATTTCAGCCTTCTGATAGAGCTGCTTTGCTATTCTCCCGGTGATACTGTCAATTTCAACACCATAAATAGCTGTTTCTTTAAGACTATCTGGAAGGACCGAAAAGAAATTTCCTGTTCCCATAGCTGGATCAAGTATCTTTCTATTTTTTCCACCTGCAAATCCAAACTGCATAATTGCATTGTACATATGCTTTATTAAGTCAGGTTCAGTGTAATATGCTGTTATTGTTGAATTTTTTGCATCCTCATACTCTTTTTCATCGAGTAAATGTTTTAGTTCCTGATATTCATTCTCCCAACCTGCTACTGTATCAGAAAAAGCGTTTGCCAAACCACCCCAGCCTACATAACGTGCTAAAACTATCTGCTCATCATGATCTGCAAGGCGATTTTCACTTTCAATCCTTTTTAACATCTTAATGGCTTCAATATTGTTTTTATATTTGGTTTTTGCTCCATTTGGATAGAGATTATAGCGTTCTGAATACTGGAAGTTTATTTTATTTGGTGAATCTTCATTATATTTCTCATCAGTTGAGAGTATTTCTTCTTGATTTTCTTCGGCTTCCAAGCTATTATTTTCTTTTTTCAAATTATCGGAGGTTCCCAGTTCTTCAAGTGGTTTGTCTAAAAGTACCGTTTTTTGCATTAAAAATGAGCCACTATCAAGTGACTCATCATGGGATGGTTTGTAATTTTCGTTATTAAGTTGGTTCATCTCACCTTGTATATCAGTTCGTTCAACACTATTTCCTCCGCTGTCGCCCTTAGGCTGTTCATATGTCTTGTCTTCTCCATTATATCCTCTGTCTTTGGTATTTGATTCTCCATCAGCATCTGTTGCAGTATGTTCTCTATTCTCTCCACTGCTTCCTTCTGAACTTTGTGCATTATCTCCATCAGTGTTCCATCCATTTTCAAAATCATATATCGCTGTGGGTTTTGTTCCTTTAGATATTCCATTGCCATCCTGCCGTATTTGCCCAGAGGCTGATCGTAATTGCTTTCGTTGGATATTTGAATATTTGGAAGTTTCATTCCATCCTTCTCTGTATAATCCATCTTTAATATGTTCATTTCTATTATTCCTTTCCCTATCAAAAGTTTTGATACTTCTTTCAATTTCCATTAAAATACCTTTTGAAACTGCTGTAACCAAATGACCAAGCCTTGCAATTAAAGGCAATGTATTAAAATGTGCAATAGTTGCCATGCCATTTCCAATATTTATTTCTTCATCAGATAATCCACATCTTTTCCCTACAAAATATGAAATACTATCGCTTATTAGTTCTTGAAGCTGCATCTGCAATCCATCCTGCGGAAGACTTTCAAACACACTATTTTCATCCTTCTCCTGAAAACTCTGTAATTGCAGGTATTGACTTTCCATAACAGCTTTATGGGATATTTGCTGAATACATTCTGAGAAATCTTCTGTGTTTATACTATATTCTTTTGAAAAATGTTTAACAATATGTTTTTTGAGTTCACCATCAAACTTCCAGTTAGTAGCAGTGAATTCCTTACCGTGTGTCTGTGAGAAATCAAATAAATGTTTTATGGTAAGCCTTGCATTCTCATATTCACATACTGCAATCCCTGTAGAACCTTTATTAACATACCTTCCAACTCTATTCCATATAGCTGTCGGTGCAAGCATTGTTACATTTGGATTCTGAGCAAATATAAGTAGCGTGTTATCAAAACTATATTTATATAATGTTGATGCAAACCTTAGATAATCTCGCCAACTGCTTTCATTTCTTGTGATATGTGGAGCAATAGTTTCATATATCGTCTTTAACTTTTCATCTTTTCTCAAAATGAATTAACCTCCTTCCTTTCAGGATGCATTTCAAAATACAGTTCAAGTGCTTCTTCCACCACCTTTTCAATTTCATTCGATTTAGCATCTGGAGAAAAAAACTTCGAATATAACTTATGCTTTATTTTAATTGGTGGAGTTGTTGATTTTGGCTTTTTATTTATCTCACCGGATAAAATTTGATATATGGCTTTTTCATTTAGTTTGCTATCATTTGAATAAATTCTTAGCATTTGTGTCTTCTTCATATCCACTTTAAACTCATTTTGAGATAGTACCTGTTCAATTTCTTTCTGCTCATTTTCTTTTAAATATGATATATCAACGGCACATCTGATAGAAATTTGATTGTTATCAATTCTATCTTTAAGTGCATTAGCTATCTTGTCAATTCTCAATAGTCTAGCAACTGTATTCTTTGAAAGTCCATACTCGCTGCCTACTTTTTCCCTTGTCGTTAACTTCTGCCCCACTGGGGCAGAAGTTTCATTTTCCCTTATATATTCAGGGTTTTCAAGTCTTTTAAGTTCATTAATTATGTCATTTCTTTTGCCCTGTGAAAACATCTTTGAGTGACTTAGAGAAAGTACCGTTGCTTTTTCAGATGGTAGCATATCTGTGAATGACCGCTGAATCACATTAGTTTCTACAACATACATAAGTGCTTCTTCATCTGTTAAATATTCCTTTACAATACATGGCCCATCAGTAAGTCCTGCAAGCTTTGCTCCATTCATTCGATTATGACCTGCAAGCATTTCATACTCAAAACCATCTTCACCACATTCAATTTTCCTCACTATCATGGGAACCAAAATACCATTTGCCTTTATGCTTTCAACCAAGTCATCAAGCCGCTCATCTCTATATAATCTAAATGGATGATTTTGATAAGGTCGAATTTTATCGAAGGATATGGATAGAAATACTTTATCATTTGCTTGAATTGGTAATGTTGGTTCATCTGCCATTAATAATTCATCAAGGGATTTAACTTTTTTTGCAGTTGGTCTAGTTACCATTCATTATCAACTCCTTTGCCACTTCATCATAGGCAATTCCAGCTTTTGATTTCCTGTCAAAATCAATAATGCTCATTCCATATCTATTTGCTTCTCCAACTCTTATGGAACGTGGTATATGTACTTTAAAAATCTTCATTCCATTTTTGTATGCTTCTGTTACCTCTTCACATACTTCTCTATGAAGATTTGTCTGCATGTCACACATTGTTAGAAGGATTCCCTCAAACTGAATTTTTGGATTGATTCTTTTTCTTATCTTCAAGATGGTCTTTGTTAAGTCCGTTAGTCCCATTGTTGCATAATACTCCGGATTGATTGGAATGATTACACTGTCAGCAGCTGATAAAGCGTTGATAGTAAGTGGTCCTAAAGATGGATTTGTATCAATGAGAATATAGTCATAATCCTTTCTGAGTGGTTCCAGGATATTGGCAAGTAACTTCTCACTTCCCATTTCCATACGTAAGTTAGCTTCAACTACCGATAAATGAATACTGCTTGGAATAAAGTCCAGATTTCCATGGGTATAAATATATTCCTCTGGATATGGAAGCTGTTCCTCATCCATAGCCTTGTACATTATCTCGGCGATTGTGGTTGTCATTTTAGTATTCTCATCTGCAAATGATGAAGTAAGGTTGGATTGTGGGTCAAAATCTAAAGCCAGCACTTTCTTCCCCTGCTCACCAAGGGAAAATGCCATATTTCTTACACTGGTAGTCTTAGCTACACCACCTTTTTGGTTTGCAACTGCTATAATTTTTGCATTCATAGGTATCCTTCTTTCTAAAATTTAAAAATTTTAATAATCAAATAGCAGATAGTTATCATAAGCATTTACTTTTACTTATTCAGCTTCTAAAGCTTATATTTCTTTGATTCAAACCAATAAGATAAACATACCATAAATTCAGTTCACCAGATGGCGAGTTAGCTGCGTCTTTAAGGTATTTAAGTCAGAGATTCAGCATGCCTACAAATGAAGCAAAAGCGATACTCAACGATATCGGAACTGAAGAACTGGCTCATCTTGAAATTGTTGGTTCTATTGTTCATCAACTAACAAAAGGTGTTCCAGCACATGTTCTTGAGAAAGAAGGTCTTGGAGCTTATTACTCCGATCATGACCATGCTGTTTATCCTGTAAGTGCATCAGGAGTTCCTTTTACAGCCGCATACATTCAATCAAAAGGTGATCCAATCGCCGACTTGTATGAAGACTTAGCTGCAGAGCAAAAGGCAAGAGCAACATATGAGAATCTTATCAACCTTTCTGATGATCCCGACGTTATTGATCCATTGAGATTTTTGAGAGCAAGAGAAGTTGTGCACTTCCAGAGATTCGGGGAAGCTTTGAGGATTGTTGAAGACAAATTGGCTGAAAAGAAATTCTATATTACCAAACCTGTTAATAAAGCATAAGGAAATATTAAAAAAGATGGTTCTAGCTGCTATTTTCTCTTTAAGAACCATCTTTAATTTATTTTTTACGTTTGCTGAAATCGCAGTAATGGGCCATTATACGCAAAACACTGCATAATGGGGTATAGCCCGTATCCCATAGCTTTGCCCAAAATTCTTTTCTGAAAACCTGATTGAATATGTGGGTTGATACTTCTTAATGAACACACCAAGGCTTTTTGACTTGGTACTAGTAGACTTTTTGACTTCGATGCCAACAATATCAGCATTTTTTTGTATTACAAAATCGAGTTCTGCAGAATGTTCACTTGCCCAGTAGTAAGGTGTATATCCCTTGGACACAAGAGTCTGTGCGATATAATTCTCGGTTACGGCTCCCATGAAGATGTTGGATTCGCCAGTCAATATGGTTTGTTGTGCCAATCCAGATTTCATGACAAGCAAGCCTACATCACTCATATACAGCTTAAAAGAAGATAAATCAGCGTAGACAGAAATAGGGTTCTGAGCATGTTCAATCTTTTGGCATTTTAATACGACTCCCGCTTGTGTCAGCCAGTCGATTGAAGCCCCAAACAGAGCAGCACTGCCACCTTTTTGAATAACCTTATACTGAAACTTCGTATTTTCTTTGGCAAGCTGAGCAGGTATAGAATTGAAACAGGCACGTATCTTCACAGTATCAGAAGTATCAGCATACTTAGCCATGTCTGCAACATAGTTGTTGGTTATTTCATTCTGAACATTGGGTAAAAGTACTAATTTACCGGATTTAACAAAGGATAAAACACTGGCAGGCATACCACCTACGATTAAGTAATAGCGATACAGTTCTAATGCTTTATTATGGAGAGCTTCCGGCATTGGCGCAATGTCGTTAAAACAAATGCGAATTTCCTGAGCAAGCCGTTCTTCGCCCATTGCCCATAGAAATTCCTCAAAATCCAACGGGTAGAGCGTCAAACTTTCTACTTTACCTACAGGGAAGCTATATTTTTCCCTGTTAACGGCAACTCCCAGCAGACTTCCGGCCGCCGCTACATGATATTGCGGCGCTAACTCACAAAAGTATTTGAGAGCAGTTAACGCCCTTTCACAGCTTTGTATTTCATCAAATATAATTAGTGTTTTACCAGGAATGATTTCTTCATTTACCGTTGTTTCAAGGAAACGTAATAGTCGTTCGGGCGTAATGTCGTCATCAAAATATCTAGCAACCGAGAGATTCGTTTCCAAGTTTACATATACAGTATTATCGAAATACTTCTCGCCTAACTCCATAAGTATGTAGGTTTTTCCAACCTGCCTGGCTCCATAAAGCAATAGGGGCATTCTTTCTCTGTCTTTCCACTCTAAAAGTTGGGCTTCGATTTTTCTATGCATATACAATCACCTCATACACTTTATTGTATGTTGAATTGATTTATTCGTCAATAAAAATCGTATTCACGTATATTTTTTAGGTGACTTTAATATGAATTTCAGAAATTTCAGCGTTCCATATTATAATAAACTTATATAATGCTATAAAAATAATTCTCTCAATTCTTCTTCCCAACTCTTGCCATTATAATTATCACCTGGTCTTATTATGCTTTCTATCAAATCCCTTTTATTATCTTGAAGCTTTGCAATTTTCTCTTCGATTGTTCCTTCTGTCAGAAGTTTATATACCTGAACAACTTTTTTCTGTCCCATTCTATGGGCTCTGTCACTTGCCTGATCTTCAACTGCCGGATTCCACCATGGATCAAAGTGGATTATTATATCAGCCTTTGTCAAATTAAGCCCTGTTCCACCAGCTTTTAAGGATATTAAAAATACAGCTTCCCTGTCACTGTTGAAATTATCAATTTCCATCATTCTTTCTTCCGGCTTCATAGAGCCATCCAAATAGTAATAATTTATATTACTGTATTCCAGTTCACTTCTGATTATTTTCAGCATTTTTGTAAATTGCGAAAAAACTAATATACTGTGTCCTGAATTTATTGATTGAATTATTATATCCATTGCCAGCTCCAACTTTCCACTGCCTCCATCATAATCCTCCAGAAATGTTGCAGGATGAGCACAAATCTGCCTTAAGCGTGTCAATGCAGCAAGTATTTCAATATGGTTTTTACCGGCTTCAGATTCTTCAATTTGGGAGATAAGCTCTTCTTTAAAGCTTTTGTAATAAGCAGCATATATTTTCTTCTGTTCTTCCTTCATTTCCGCTAAATAACTTGTCTCAATCTTCTCGGGCAATTCTTTCAAAACATCTCTTTTCAACCTTCTTAAAATAAAAGGTTTTATAAGTCTTGACAATTCATCTGCCTTTTCTCCATTTTTGCCTTTTACAATAGGCTCTTCAAAATCCGCAGCAAATTTATTTTTATCTTTAAGAAAACCCGGCATCACAAAATCAAAAATAGACCACAGCTCAGTCAGTCTATTTTCTATGGGAGTCCCGGTTATAGCAAAACAACATCCAGCCTTAAGGCTTTTTACACTGTTTGCATTTATAGTCAATGGGTTTTTTATATTCTGTGCCTCATCTACAAAAATATAAGAAAACTTCATCTTTTCATAATCTTCATGATCATTTCTTAAGGCTCCAAAGGAAGTCACAATCAAATCATAATCCTTTGAAGATAAAATAAGCATAGACCGTCTTTCCTTTATTCCTGTGACAACAATTACCTTTAGATCAGGTGCAAACTTTTCCGCCTCCATTTTCCAATTGTAAATTATTGAAGACGGTGCTACTACCAAACAAGGTAATTTCCGTTCCTTCTGGGAAAGTATAAAGGCCAGTACCTGAAGGGTTTTTCCAAGCCCCATGTCATCTGCTAAAATTCCGCCAAAGGAATACTTAGCCATATTATTTAGCCATTTTACCCCATCCTTCTGATAATTTCTAAGTACTTCATTTAAATCGCCTTCAATAATAATTTCTGATTCCATAGGCTTTGAAACCTTGTTCATTAAATCACTAAGAGCCTCTTCTATTTCTACATTGTCAAATCCCTTTTCCTTAAGATATTCTTGTATATAGAGACATTTATTCAAGGGTATCTCAAATAAACCATTTTTAATATCTCTTTTGTCTATATTAAGGTTACTTAAAAAATCAATGAATTTCTCACTTTCAACACTGCCAAGGTTTATGATTGAGCCATTTTTTAATCGATAGTACTTCTTTTTATGGTTTATTGCATCTAAAAGCTCTATCAATTCTTCATCACTTATATTTTCAAGGTTGATATTCATATATATGAGCGATTCATCGGAGGACAAAGAAAGCCCAATGCTTCCAAGATTTATTGCATGTAATTTCTTAAAATCCTCCGAATAATAAACTTCCGAAGTTCTTTTCAACTCAGTAAGTTTATCGGTCAGCAAAAACATGATTTTTTCTGTATCATCTAAAAGAAACAGGCGTCCATATTCACGAAATCCCAATTGCTTGATTAATGATAAAATCTCGTTCTCCCTGTCAAATTCTCGAAAGCTTTTGTCTATACCAAAATCATCGAGCGGATTTATTGATTTGTCGGCATAATTGAACTCTATTTTTGAAACAATACCCTTTGGTGACACATCAAAATAAGCTCTTGACAAAAGACTTGCAGCATTGATCTCCTTTTCTACATCTTTGTCCATTGCAATACTAAGAGTCTTTTTGTATCTTTCAATAAAGTTTTTATAAAACTGCTTTTTGTCTTTCTCAGAAATTCTGAAGGTAACAATATGTTCATTATTCTTGAAGCTAAAAAGATTCCTGATAATCTCTCTTTTATCACCAGCTAATTTAACAATAATGCCCTTTTCATAAAATGCAATATACTTAAAGTCCAAAGTCAATGGATAAAAATCACCATACTCTGAATAATCCATATTCATAAGATTGTAACTGCCCTTATACTCTATCCTTGTTTTTATGTGAGCATCATTTTCAAATCGCACTTTGTCTGATTGTTTATGAAGGTTAAGGTTGTCTATATCATCCCATACCATATCTAAAAACTTACCGCACTGGAATTCTTCTAAAACATCTTCTCCTCCATAAAGCATACGACTTTCATAATTTGTTCTGTTTTTTCTTGCCTTTACTAAATAATTTAAAAATTCGAGTACTTTTACATCAGTTTTACTAAAACACATTTTTGTCGGTTCAAATATAAAGTTTTTACTCAAGTAAAATGATTTTCCATTTTCAAAGCTTTGTAGGAAATTTTCCATCTCACATATCTTATACATTTTATCAAAACCTATAAAAATAGCCAGTTTTATTGAATTGCTCTCCTTGTAAAACTCAAGGGAAAGCTCCAATTTTACAGGAATTTTCCCATAAGCAGCATTAAAACTGCTAAAAAATGTAGTTTCACTAAAATCAACCAACGTCCCTTTTGCTTCAATCCCTCTTTCATTCCCGCTCAAAATATCACTTCCCAACCTAATTAACCAATTCAAACCTTGACTTATCTTCAATCTTAAACATGGATACTGATAGGATTTCATCCTCTTGAATCTCAATATCCTTCTTTATTGTCTTTAGCTCGATATACTCCTCTTCCCTTCCAATTTCCCTCTCTATATTCACCGAATAAATCAGATTGAATCTGTCAAAAACCGTATGCTCTTTCAAATCGGTAAGGCAGATCATCTGTGTATTGTATTTTTTTGAAATCTCAAAAAGAGGCTTCAAAAGATGCTCTGAAGTAATAGGTCCAAAAGGGTTGTCCATTATCAGCACTTTACTTTCCATATTTGAACCAAGTAAATTTTCTCCCCTCATATAGGTAAGCAGGGATATAAACACTACAAAAGCACTTACAAACAATTCACCGCCTGAGTTCTCTGATATAACCTCTTTCCAGCTTTTCTTCTTTAATCTGTTTGGCTCAATTTTTATAAGATTTATTTCTATCTTGTTTATAGAAACTAGCCTGTCAAAAAGATCAAAAGTACTTATTTCATTAGCCAGAACATTGTCTAGTGATTTGCCCTGCTTATATATGCTCACACAATTTCTAATTGTATTTCTAAGGTATTCCTTCAGCGAAATAGTTTCAACGGTATCCTTTTGGGGCAAATTGATTATAAGCATTTTACACCTTTTTCCGTCCACCTCTATTGTAGAATTTCTGTCAATACTATTCATTTCATCGTAAACATTCATAAGGTAACTTAAAGTATTATCAATAATGCAAGTTTCCATATTGTCAATCTTTTTTATATCCACCAAATGCTGCTCAAGTTTTCTGTCAATTTGCAGATAAACTCTATCGAGTGCATTCCTTGCATGAACCGGCTGGTATTTTTTCTCACCGTCCAAAATAGCATTAAAAAGGCTTTTAAACATCTCAGCTTTACTGATAAATTCTCCTTCAACTTCCGAATATGTCTCAGAAAGGGAATTTCTCCTTATGTTCGATAGTTCTGCCAACTCCTTATGCTCTTTTACAAGCTTTAACACATGTTCATTTATGTCACCTTCTATAGACTGTATTTCAGCTACAAGCGGCACATATATAGAGTACTCCTCAAGAGCAAATTTAACCTTCTGTAGATTGTTTTCCTGAGTTTTCATCCTTGATAACTGCTTTTCAAAATCCTTCTGCTTAAATTTCAGGTTGTTTTTCTCAGTTTCAAACTCCATATCCCTGATGTTTTCCCTTTGCTTAGGTTCATCATATCCGCACTTATCCAAAATACTTTTTTTCATATATCGTAAATCGGAATTTCTTTCAGCAATTTTATACTGTATACTGTTTTTATTTTCTGTCAACCCACCTAAAATGCCATTTACTTTAGTCAATTGCCCGTTTATACTATCCAATTCAAATTGGCTGTAATCTATTCCCATATACTGCTCTTCTTCTATGCCATAGGAATCTATCTTGTTTTGTTTTTCATTTCGGTCTTTTTTATAGTCCTCAAGAATATCTCTTATAGTTTGAGTTTTGATCCCTATCTGAGAAGTATATGAGGTTAGTTTTGACTCTAACTGCTCTATTTCTTCGTTTATAAACTTACCCTGCCTTGCATCACTGTATTTCTGATAATTATTTCGAAACTTCTCTAAAGCTGCAGAAACATTTGCAATTTTCATGTTATGGCCATTTATATTTTCCTTCAAATCTGCAATTTCCTTCTCTAGAATTTCCATTTGAGTTCTTTTATTTTTTAAAACCTCTTCTTTTTGCTTCTTCTCCTTTAAATCAACAGAGTATCCTTCATACTTAGCAAAAAAGCTGAAAATTTCTTCCCTTTTTCTTGAAAATCTATTTTCACGGTTTAAAAACTCAGTTTTAGCTGCCATTTCAGCTTTATCATTGTTCTTTATGTGGGCTATCTCAGCTTCCATATCTGCCACCTTAAAGCTGCCCTCTTCAAGTTCTTTAGATATATAGCTTATATCTTCTGATATTTTATTGACCTCAGCTTCGGTATAGGTAAACTCCTGAACCTTAAATATATCGAGCTCGGTGTTTTTCAATGCTTCCTGTGCAGTTCCTATTATTTCATTGTTTTTGGAAATTTTATCGGTTATATCGTCGCAAATTTCCTTAAGGTAATTTTTGTTTAAAATCCTGTCATCAAAAGCTATAAGAAAGTCAATATCCGGTAAGGAGTGAATACTGTTTCTTGACTTTACTTCTATAGCACTTTCAAGTTTCTCTCTTTCAATAATTGGAATGATGGGAGATATAACCCCCTTAAATTCCATATCCCGGATAGCCTCCATGTCCTTTTTTGATACAATAAGGGAATAAGGCAGAAATGGATTATTTCTAACAAATTTTAGCTTTGAGTTTTTATTTTCCTGCAAGTTTTTAAGCCATTCATATCCAAACTCAATCAAGATACTATTATCTTCTAATATCTGTTTCAGGTCTTCCGACAACTCAAAAGCCTTACCGGATTCATATACTTTGTACTGCTTCCTAAGAATTGAATTTTCAAGATTCTTGTCAGCAATAAGTTTACCGAATTTCTCCTTATCTGAATTTAAAGGAATAAGTAGTTTTTCCTTATTGTAAAGAAAATCCTCACTCAATTGATACGACTTAATTATTTTGACAACTGCATTCTTTTCATTTTCAAATTTATGATATTTTGATTCAAATTTATTCTTTTCAATAACCAGTAAAGGGTATCTACCCCTAATTTCTTTTATTTGTTTTTCCAAATTATCAATTTTGCTTTGATTTTCAGCATGTCTGACATTTAATTCAGTTATGCTTCTCTCAAGCTCCGCTTCTTCTTCACCTAGTGAAGCTTTAATGGAATCTATGCTTTCCTGATCCACCTCATGAGAATTAATGTTTTTAACAGGCAAAAAATCCGGATACGCCGTTTTAAGTGCCTTTTCTGACTCTTCAAAGACAGCGAGCCTACCTTTTATAGAAATGAGTTTATCATTCATTTCCACAATGTCTTCTTTTATTTTTTCATAGTCAGAAAGATTCTTTGAAAGTTTGTTGTTTTCGTCAATAAGTTTTCTTCTTTCGTGATCTATTCCTTTTTCATGCTCTAAAATCTTTTCCCTGTACTTTTCTTTCAAAGAATACTCAATATCATTTATAATATTTCTGATATCTTCCTGCTGAAGATTTTCCTTATGAAGCTCTGTTTCATACTTTGCAATCTTTGAATTCAGGTTTTTAACTTCATCCTTTAACTTTGAACACGAAAGTAGATTTCTTCTATATTCCAGTTTGGAAATATCTATTTTCAGTTCGTCCATCTTATTGTCATTTTCCAAACTCTGCTGTTTTAATTGCTCTAAAATATCATAAACCTGATAATATTCACCTGATAACTTTTCGTATTCAAGTTCCTTTATATTGCTTTCCAAAACTTTTATATTTTGAACTATTTCTTCTTTTTCCCTGTCAAGGGACTTTATTTCGTCGTTCACAAACAAAAATGAATTGCCAAGCTCCCTTTTATTATTTTCATAACGTGAAAGAATGTCTTTATACTCATTGAGGCTCTCATAAAGCACCTTTGACTTTCTTTTAAAGTCTTCGAATATTTCCCTTTCCCTTATCATATCCTCATTCTTTACAAGCTGCTCTGTGTGATTCTTTATAAGTTCCTTTATATTTTCAACAAAATTACCATTTCTATTAAGTTGATCTTCAATTGTGGGTATAAACCACTTCTTAACCAACGAACCGTTTGTCTTACAATCGTTAAAAAACGAATTTAGTCCAGCCTCAGCCTCGTTTATTTTAACCATAAGGTTTTTCCATTCAAGCTGATTTATCTTATAATCCTTAAGCCTTCTAGCATACTCCTTTTTGTCATCTGCCAAATCCCAACGAAATAGCCATACATCTTTACCTTCCTTCTCGGCTGTTGACAAACTCTTCAAAACTCTGTCAAAATCACAAAGCCTTACTATTCCCTTTTCTTCTTCTAGCAACTCAATGTTTTTTATATCAAAACTGCTTTCATTTTCATACTCTGAAATAAAAGTCACCACTTTTATACTATCGCTGTCTTCATCAATATTCTTACTTAGTACACGCTTTATACCTATACCTGTCATAACTCTTCTGGAGCTATCATCTAAAATCCATTCTATCATAATGTAGACTGGGGCTTTGGTATTTTTAAAATACCCCTTAAAGTTCCTGTCTTTAAGCTTCTGCTTTGGTATTATCGGCTGCATCATCATCTGAACAAGCACCGTCTTGCCTCCGCCATTTTGAAGATTTAAAAGGGTATCCTCCCCATTATAAAAATCAAAAGTCTCATCATAAATATGCCTATTGTCATTATATGTGAAATTAATAAACCTTATTTTTCCTATCTTTGCCATGATACTCTCCTTCTTAATCTCCCAGCAGCTTATTTATTGTTTCCAATCGGTTTCCATCCAAAAAGTTGTAAGTCATCATATGAGTAAGCTTGTTCGATGGCCTGATATCCTCTTCAAGAGTATCATAGACCAGAAGGTTGTGTTTTTCGAGAAAAGCACATACACTTCTTATATACCCATATTTTGTTTTTCTTTTTCCCTGTTCTTCTATCTGCAGAGCATTCCAGTGTTCAAACATAGCTTTAATATTAAACTTCGCCTCTTCCTGTTCCCTGTCGATATTCTTTTTAGAGTTGGCATAATTAAGCCTTGAGGTAATAACCTCTTCCAACTCAGCTATTCTTATAAAATCCCTTGACTTTACATAGCTTCCTTTTCCACTAAAGAAAACCAATATCATCGTAATTATAATGTATTGAGACAAATAAAAATCAATCTTTCTTGCATCATAACTTATAATTTTCTGAAGATCCATCTCCTTTATGCCAAGGATATCATTTTCTTCATTGGGAATAAGATATATTACCTGGTTAAACTTTTCAATAGATACATTACTCTCTCTTGCCATAATCTCTAAAATATCTCTTACTTCGCTGTCAGAATAATCCATATAGAGCTCTTTGTTATTATCGAAAGTAAGCTCCCCATCCTTTAACAAATAATAATATATCCTCATTGCTTTCTCAAGATTCAGTTCATTCAAAGCTAATCCACCTCAATTTTAAACAATATATCCGGACAATTAAGTCCTGTTACTTTTTCAGTACTGAAAAATCCATCTGAATTCTCATCCAAAGGTCTTTCTGCTATAAATACCTTGTTGCTTCTCGAAATAAATATTTTTAATTCTCTGATATCATCATATCTTTTGCTCCTGTTTAAAAGCTCAAGAACACAGTATTTTATGTCGAAAGCTTCAGAGGGATTGAACACAGTTTTATTTCTCTGAGCTTTTATGCTTTTAAAATCCACTTCCTTAATATTACAAAGCTGAAGCAGAACATTTGTCAGAATCTTTAAATCGGGTACAAACTTCACATATTCCTGCTTCAAATGATTAATCAGCGTTGACAGCATTACCTCTTTTTCCGGATTTTCCAATGCATGCTCGCAGATAATTCTAAATATATCTATATATTTATTGTTTATATTCCGGATCCTTATGTCACTCTCACTCTCAAACCTGTTGAAATATCTGTCATTTATAAGAATATTACTGCCCTCACTATAGGTTTCAGACATTGCAATTCTTTGTTCTCTAAGAGCCATTTTAATATTGAAAAATTTATTTGTGTCGGGCTTAAAAAGAGGTCTTAAAACTTTTATAAGAGGATATGACAACTCAGGATTTTCTTCCAACCTTTTCATAATAACATCTTCAAAATTTAACCTGTTTTCAAAACCGATATAAAGTATATTATCCACAGCATCATTGTAGATTTTCTGAAGCTGCTGCTGCTTTAAAAGAAGATTTGACTGCTCATTTATTATAAATTTGAGTCTGGTCTTTATATATGAAATGTCTTCAATTTCTTTTTTTATTTCCTCTCTTTGAATACCGTTATTATTACTGTCGATAATTGAGTTTTCCACTCTTCCTATCAGTTCATAAAGGTTATCATAACCTTCCTTTTGCTCATCTATTGAAGAAAAAGTGCTGTTGTAAATTTTTTCATACTCATCAATTCCCGCACTTCCTATATCTTCCTTAACTCTTTTAATAAAGTAATTTATCCTCTGTATCTGGGTTTTGCTTATATTAAACAAACTGTCGGCATTGTTTCTTGCAGCATTAAAATTTCTTTTCTTGATAGACAGGTTAAGTTTGAACTGCTCAATAGAAACCTTTAAAGCATCTTCAATTTCCAGAGTATTAAACATAAATTTATAGCCTTGAGGTGTCATGTAATATGTATATACATTATCATTGCCGATTGAAATTCTTTTATCATCTATTAGTTTTACATTTATTTTTTCTTCTCTATTTGATTCGAAATTATAAGTCGAAAAATAGTGTGGAATCCCACTGTTCTGCAAACAATCCTTTATTATATAATCCACTATCTGTAAATATTCTTCGTCAGGTATATTCTTTTTTAAAAATTCGGCATCAAGCCTTCTTATAAAGTTAGCCACATCATTTCTGGTACAGGCTTCTTCAACCAATGATTTTTCCATTATAAAACACAACACAAGCATAACAAGATTTATAGTCTCTGAAGCATCAAACTCAAACTCCCTCAGCTTAGTCTTTCTGGCAACCCTTGTAGTTATAAAATCAACTATTGCAATTATCTCTGCACGCCTATGAAAATCCTTTAAAAATTCGTATATCAATTTATCCTCACTCACATTTTTTAATTTTCTACCTATTTATACATAAAAATTTTCAATAAATCAAGGGGTCTTTGAATATTTTCAGTTTTTTATAGAAAAAATATTCAAAAACTTTTTTAAAAAACATGTACCTACTTATTTTTGTTGTCTTTTTATATATGGAACAAAATTTGGATTAAATAATAAAGCATTGGTAAAAACACCGCCGGAAGCATATTAGCTACTTTGATGCTGCGGATTTCCAGAATGTTTAAGCCTATACCTAAAATAAGAATATTCCCAACAAGGGACATCTGACTTATCACCTCAGGGGTCAGCAAGGGTTTTAAAGATCCTGCAAGAAGGGTGATTGAACCCTGGTAAAGAAGTACAGGTACTGCTGAAAAAAGAACGCCTATGCCCATCGTAGCACTAAAAATAATAGAGCTTGTACAATCCAGAATTGACTTAGCATAAAGTGTATCGGCATTTCCAGTAAGTCCTTCCTCTAGAGAACCTACAATTGCCATTGCACCTACACAAAACAGAAGTGTTGCAGTTACAAAACCAACAGAAAAATTACCTCCCGAACCAGGAAGCTTCTTCTGGATAAGCTCTGCGAACCTGTTCAATTTTTGTTCAATATCTATAGCTTCTCCTATTATAGAACCCGCAACAAGATAAATTATCATGACCATTATATCTTTATTTTCAAGGGTACCATCGGAAGCAACCCTAAAAATCGCAGAAAGGGTACCGGATAATCCAATTATAATAACAGATAGCCCTAACGCCTGCATGATAATTGCTTTAAATCTTTCGGATAATTTACCTTTTATAAGCATTCCCAGCAAAGCACCGACTATTATAACAACTGCATTTACAACACTTCCTTGAACTAGCATGATTTCCTCCCTAAATTACAAAGTATTGTCCAAAATACTTATTAATGTAAGGCCATTTCAAAAAACAACCTATACAACATTTACATCCCAAACACCAAGAAAAACTCACGGCTTAAAATTTTTGGTTAAGCCGTGGGTTTTCTATATGACTTTTTATCATTGACTTTCACTAGATACAAATACTACAGACTATCACCAAAATCATCTCTGAACTTCGCAACTAATTTATTCTGCCAATCTGATACTGCAACTAATTTACCAAAGAAGAAACGCAAAACCTTAGGTTCCTCAACAAAAGTTATTCCGCCGATTAACTTACGGTTTTCATAAAGCCATTTAATACGATCTACGGCATAGTTTACCTGTGAAAGAGTAAATACACGCCTTGGCATGGCAAGCCGCAGCAATTCCATATTGGCGAAATGCTCATTTCCGTCTGGATCCCTTTGTTCGGATATAGTTCCTCTCTCCATACCACGGACACCACTTATAATATATAATGCTGAAGCAAGTGCACCTGCCGGATACTGGCTTTGCGGAATATGGTCAACAAATTCCATAGCATTAAGATGACAACCTAAACCACCTGGCGGTGTAATAACAGGAACTCCACTTTCCTGAAGTTTTTCACACATATAAGCAATAAATTGTGGTCCCTGATTGATCATATTCTCATCCATAGTCTCTTCAAGCCCGACAGCAATTGCTTCTATCTCTCGTACCGACATTCCTCCATATGTGAGAAACCCTTCGTATAGCGTAATTAGCTCCCGGAGCTTCATGTATATATCCTTGTTTCTGGTACAAATACCGCCACCACGAGCACATCCAAGTTTACGTGCAGAAAAGTAAATAATATCTGAAAGGTCTGCCATAGCACGGGTAATCTCCTGAATACTCATATCCTTACATTTTTCTTCACGGGTTTTAATGAAATAAAGGTTGTCGGCCAAAAGACTTGCATCTAGTACAAGCATAATACCAAACTCATCACACACTTTTCGAATCTCCTGCATATTCTCAAGTGAGTGTGGTTGACCTCCAATCAGATTTGTGCCTGTTTCCAGACGGACATATGCGATTTTTTCTGCACCATGCTTGGAAATAAGCCCTCTTAATTTTGCAATATCCAGATTACCTTTAAATGGATAACTGCTAGTTGTATTTAATCCTTCATCAATGATTATTTCTTCAACTAAACCACCATTCAATGTAATATGGGCTTTTGTTGTAGTAAAGTGATAATTCATAGGTATAATGTCCCCCGGCTTTACATATGCCTGAGATATAATATTTTCACACGCTCTTCCCTGATGTGCCGGAAGAAAATATTCCATTCCAAAAATTTCTTTAATTTTATTTTCCAGCTTTGTAAAGGTAGCAGAACCGGCATAACTATCGTCCGCTTCCATCATAGCAGCAAGCTGCTTGTCACTCATAGCATTTACTCCGCTATCAGTGAGCATGTCCATAAAAATGTCACTGTTTTTTAATAAAAACGTGTTGTTTCCCGCCTCATTTATAGCTTCGAGCCGACGTTCAACGGGGACAAGATTCAATTTTTGTACTATTCTCACCTTATGCATTTCTAAAGGCACATTGCCACCATAAAAAAATTTTACTTTAGACATACATCAATCACCCCTAATTTTATTTTTTTGTGCAAATTTTTCAGGCTGGCATTATAGGATAGTACAACTAAGAAATAACCACAAAATACAAAAATACCCTTTACAGGGTATTTATAAAGAAAAGTTCCTTAATATCTCATCTTATATGCTTATTCAACAGAATCCGTAAAACCATATTACCAAAAAACAAAAACAATCTGCAAAATAAACTTATAACAATTAGAAACCTTAATCAATAAAAGTATTTTCTACTATAATACCATGCTACTACCAATATTTTATAACTAATCAACAAAATATTCAATAACTATTTTTACAGACACAAAAACTTAAACCCAAATGTTAAGCAAGCACCCCTAAACCAGAATGCCTGTTAAACATTATTTGTTTTGTCTCTTCTCCTTATGCATAGCTAGTAGGCTTTGCAGCGCTATGAAAAAGGCCAGAAGTGACGCAATTATAATCTTTGACCACCATGAGGACAAATTCCCTTGGAAGGAAACGAAAGTCTCTATTGTAGCATTAATCAATACTCCAAAAAG
The DNA here is from genome assembly GCA_023421115.1 of Bacillota bacterium. Classification (GTDB taxonomy): domain Bacteria; phylum Bacillota; class Clostridia; order Acetivibrionales; family Acetivibrionaceae; genus Acetivibrio. Next base: position 74,374 of record JAEZUI010000154.1, read on the forward strand.
TGTTCCAAATACATTTCCAACACCGCCTGTAAGGGGTGTACCACCTATAACCGTTGCAGCAATAGCATCCATTTCAAAGCCCTTACCAAGCTCAACAAACGCACCTGTTGTATTAAGGCAAAAGGCAATACCTCCCAATGCTGCAAGAAAGCCGTTAATTACGTAAACTATAAATTTCGTTCGCCTCACATTAAGTCCCATGAGCATTGCCGACTGCTCACTGCCGCCAGCTGCGTATATTGCTCTGCCGAATTTTGTGTATTTAAGCATAATAAAGGCAGCCACCAGTATCAAAAGTGCAAGAATAACCGTGGGATAGATATACGGATAGACCATTACTTCCTTTCTGTTTACTGTACCTCCAAAAGGAAAATAAATCTTATATTTTGCAAGACCAAGGAAGGCTTTGTTGGTTATTGTGATCATCTCAAGGCTTATAACAGCAGTCAACCCTCGTGCAAAAAACATACCCGCAAGAGTAACAATAAAAGGCTGAATTTTCAGGTATGCAATCAGCCAACCCTGTACCCCACCAAATACCATACCAAACAAAAGTACAATTATGATTGCCGGCATTACACCTACAAGTGCCTTTTCCATCAAGGCAGCAAGCATCATACATGTTACAGCTACCACCGAACCCACTGAAATATCAATCCCACCTATGATAAGTACCATCGTCATACCCACAGCAGTGATAATAAGACCTGCATTACCTATTATCAAATTCAGGAAAACCTGCGGACTTCCGAAGTTTTTATCCTTATATATAATAAGTCCTGCTATGTACATGATGAAAAATAGTGTGATTGTGACAAATAAAAGAAAGTTATGACCTAAAAGTTTTTGCTTAATAATTCCAAAAGTATTTGACCTTTTTGGTTTTGATAAATCAAGCTTGACCTCCATCATTTATCCCACCTCCTTCACAGGGTGGCTAAGGGAAATTTTCGATTTCAAATTATTGTACCCTTTCCTAACAGCAGGCGATTGCATGGCAACAATAATTATTACGACTACTGCCTTGTAAAGTGGAATTTGGTCTGCCGATACATGCATTGCATATAGTGTTGTGGTAAGGGCCTGTATGGTAATGGCACCTATAACACTTCCCATAAGTGAGAATTTGCCTCCCGACAGGCTATTTCCTCCAATGGCTACAGCCAAAATAGCATCAAGTTCAGTATATAGACCAACATTATTGGCATCAATAGACATTGTCCTTGACACAGAGATGAGACCTGATCCCGCTGCGCAAAGACCGCAAAACACATAAGTGAAAAACATTATCAACTTGGAATTAATGCCTATAAGTCCACTGGCTTTTTGGTTTATACCCACCGACTGAATGTACATACCCAGAGAGGTTTTTTTGAGCACAAGCCATGTAAATAAAACTACAAATGCTGCTGCAAAACAGGGTGTCGGAATAGGGACTCTTGGAATGAATGCACCTAGATATCCAAACTGTTCAGGCTTAACGTACAATATAAAGCTGCCTGTGACAAGTTGAGCTATACCCCTGCCCGCAGTAAACAGGATAAGCGTTGCTACCATCGGCTGAACCTTCATATATGAAACAAGAAAGCCGTTGAACATACCACATGCCATGCCTGCAAGAAGAGCAAACAACAAGCTTAAAACATACGGCATTTGGTATACCTCACCTGTACCAAGTGCTGCAACACAGACTGCGCCACACAGTGCACTCACCGCACCTACCGATATATCCGCACCTCCTGAAGACGCTGCCACTAAAGTCATTCCAACCGTCAATATTATAAGTCCGCTTGATCGGTTTATTATATCAATAATATAACCATAAAACACACCATTTTGTATAGTAATTTTAAAGAAGGATGGCGTCTGAATAAGGTTTACTAGCAGCACTAAAAACAGGCATGCTATTGGTAAAAACAGCGGAATTGGTTTTAATCCCTTTATTATTGAATTATTTTTTTTCATACTGAGGCTCCTCCCGCTATTGCTTTCATTATATTATTCTGGGTTATTTCTTTTCCAGACAGTTCGCCTACTTTAGACAAATCCCTCATAACAACCATACGGTTGCAGGTTCTAAGCATTTCTTCAATTTCCGAGGAGATAAATATTATAGCTTTACCCTTTTCTGCAAGGCTTAGCACAAGACGTTGTATTTCAGTTTTTGTACCTACGTCTATACCGCGGGTTGGCTCATCTAAAATCAGAAGATCAGGATTTGTAAGTAACCACCTTGCCAGTATAACCTTTTGTTGGTTTCCACCACTAAGATTCTTCACAGGTGTTTCACGGTCGCTTGTTTTAATTTTTAAAATATTTATATACATATCAGTGAATTCTTCCTGATCCTTTTTGCTAATTAATCGAAGCATGCCGCGCCGAGCTTGAAATGCGAGTATTATATTCTCCCTAACCGACAGGTCTGCAATTATGCCCTCATCCTTGCGGTTTTCAGGTAAAAAAGCCATTCCTAGATTCATTGCGTCAATCGGCGCCCGTACTTTAAGCTTCCTGCCGTTAATTTTAAGCTCTCCTCTATCAGGCCTATCCGCTCCGTATATTGCCCGTGCAAGTTCGCTTCGACCGGATCCTAAAAGACCTGATAGTCCAACAACATCACCTTTACACACAGTAAGATCAAAAGCTTTTATTTTACCCGTACAACCAAGCCCCTCTGCCTCTAAAACTTTTTCCATAGCCTTGGCCGTATCTCCTATCTGCTCGCGATTAACCCCGGCAAGGTCATCAAACTCCTTACCCATCATCTTAGCCACCAGCTCAAGACGCGGAAGCTTTTCAGCCTCGAATTCACCAACAAGCTCTCCGTTACGCAGTACAGTTATTCGGTTGCATACTGCATAGACCTGTTCGAGAAAATGAGTTACGAATATTATGCCCATCCCCCGGTCACGAAGCTTTCTCATAAGTGAAAAAAGCTTTTCAACCTCTGAACCGTCAAGGCTGGAAGTAGGCTCATCTAAGATTAATACCTTAGCAGATATATCAACAGCCCTTGCAATTGCAACCATTTGTTGAATGGCTACAGAATAATTGTCCAAAGTTAGGGTAACGTCTATGTTGATCCCAAGCTCATCGAGTGTTTTCTTTGCCTTTAATTTCATTGTTTTCCAATCAATAATTCCAAATTTTTTTGGTTCTCTTCCTATAAAAAAATTTTCCGCAACTGAAAGATTGGGACAAAGGTTTACTTCCTGGTAAACAGTACTTATACCATTATTCTGTGCTTCCTGTGGTGAGTGATTTATTATAGGGTGATTTATTCCGCTTATTCTTATTTCTCCGGACTCAAACTCCTCAGCACCTGTAAGCACCTTAATCAGAGTAGATTTTCCCGCACCGTTTTCACCCATTAATGCGTGAATCTCGCCGGCTCTTAACGTAAAGTCAACATTGCTTAAGGCCTTTACTCCAACAAAGTTCTTGTTGATTCTACTCATAGTTAATATTTCGTTTCCTGCTGCCATCATACCACCCTTTCAAAAAGAATCCGCCGAAGAACCATGATTGGTCCTGGCGGTTCTTAGTTAATAAAAACTTCGGGGCATCGAGCCCCTTCGTTTTTGCCCCTTTCATTTCATTCCAAGGGGCTTAATAAAAACTTCGGGGCATCGAGCCCCTTCGTTTTTGCCTCTTTCATTTCATTCCAAGGGGCTTAATAAAAACTCAGAGGCATTGAAACATGTTCCTTTTTAATAGGCACGTTGATCAATTATGCTAGCAGCATCCTTTGCATAGAAAGTGCCTTCCTTAACATAGGCAATCTTATCAACCTTTTGTCCGGATTCAAGAGCCTTTATTATCTCTTCAACACGGGGACCATGCAGTGGATTGCACTCAACATCTACATCAATATCACCAGCTATCATTGCTTTAAATGCAGCATTAACAGCATCAAAAGATACAATTGTAATATCACCTTTAGGTCCGCATGTTCTTCCAGCTGATTTAATAGCCTTAACAGCTCCAAAGGCCATATTATCGTTTTCAGCAATAACAACATTAATATCCGGATAGGATTTGAGGAAAGATTCCATAACTTCCTGTCCCTTTTCCTGTGTAAAGTCACCAGACTGTTTATCAAGCATCTTCCAATTGCCATGTGCTTTCATTTTTTCTTCGAATCCTTTTGTGCGGCCAATCTGAGCCGAAGATCCCATTGTACCCTGTAGTGTTACAATATTAAGAGGTTTGTCAGCAGCAACACCTTTTTCTTTAAGGGCATTTTCAAGTGCAGTAACTGCATCATAACCTTCCTGCAGGAAGTTTGAGCCTACCCAAGCTGTAAATAGAGTCTCATCATTTGTCTTTATCATACGGTCAACAATTATTACAGGGATTCCAGCATCCTTAGCCTCTCCTAAAACGGTATCCCAACCAGCTTCAGTATTTGGAGCAAGTACTATGTAGTCAACGCCTTTTTGTATAAAGTCGCGGATGGCAGTAATTTGTTTGTCAGTTTTTTGTTGACAGTCAACCATCTCAAACTTGTATCCCTGATCTTCAGTAAAGGTTTGTTTCATTGAATTGGTGTTTGCCATACGCCAGTCAGACTCTGCACCTACCTGAACAAAACCGACATATACTGACTTGTTATCTTGACCACTTCCAGGATAGGTTTCATCGTCTCTTACCGTTTCATTAGTTTTAGAACAACCTGCAAACACTGAAAACATTGAAAGAATTAAAACTGCTGCCACAATTCGTTTTACAATTTTCATCCTTAATCATCCCCTTTTAAATTTTTGTACTACAAAACATTTAGGTGATTTCAAAAAAACAACTGGTTAATTGCCCTTTCAAAAAATCTGATTTACATTTTTTGCACAGCAAAATAATTTTCCTATGTTTGTAAGCTTTTAAGCTTCCGTGATGAGTTTTATGACTAATTATTTCATAGGTTATTTTTTGAAATGGCTTTCTCCTAAATTCATACAACACAATTATATCAATTGCTAACTTTTTATATCAATGGAGATTCTTTTGCCTTTGTTTGAATATTTTACGATTTCCAACTTAATGTTGATTTTTTTTCGATTCTGTTTGAATAATTTATTGTTCAATCTGTTCATAGGGTATTTTAACCCTTGCACATGTACCCTCATTATATATGCTTGAAATGGAAAGTCCATAACTGTTTCCAAATTTAAGTTTAATACGTTCATTTACATTGTATATTCCGTAGGACTCACGTTTTTTAGGTATTTCATCCTCTTTATCCCTCTTACAGAGCCCGTACTGAATCCGTTTTAGCTGTTCTTCCTTTATCCCTATCCCATTATCACTGACTTTTATCTCAACGTCATAGCCATTACTAACTGCACTGACCACAATATTGCCCTTGCCCCTTCGGTTCTTGATTCCGTGATAAAGTGCATTTTCAACAAGCGGCTGCAGAGTAATTTTAGGTATTATAGCGTCTTTGGTATTTTCGGGAAAGTGAATATCATACTGAAGTATATCCTGATATCGTACCTGTTGAATTTGTAGATAACTGCGCACGTGACGTTCCTCCTCACGTAAGGTAACCATGCCGTTACCGCAGTTAAGGGATGTTCGAAAGAAATCCGACAGGGCACCGACCATTTTAACCACATCTTCCTGTCTGCCCGACTCAGCAAGCCATACTATGGTATCGAGTGTATTGTATAAAAAATGAGGATTAATCTGTGACTGTAGAATTTCAAGTTCAGCTTTGCGAAGATTGGTTTCATCAATTTTAACCTTAATCAATAGATTTTCAATCTTTTCAATCATAATATTCAAAGAATTTCCTAGTTCGGCTACCTCACCACCATTTAAAATATTTGCGCGAACTGTAAGATCTCCTCTGGCAACCTGGTTGGTTGTTTCAACAAGATGCTCGATAGGTTTGACTATACTATTGGGAATAATAAAGGACAAAAAAATGGCAGCTATCGCCAAAACAGCAAATACAACAAAAATTAGAAGGGTTATCTTTCCAAAGCTTTCTGACACCTCCTTACGGACCATTTCCATACCATTTGTTTCGTAGTAGGTGTATTCCAGTATAGTGGACTGAATCAGAGCGGTGACAGTCTGAACATCATTATTCCATATTTGAATGTTTTCGTCATAATATCCTCCGATTTTCTTGTTTTCCTCAATTCTTTTCACGTATTTTTCGAGATTGCCCAGCAGTCTGATTATACTCTCTGCCCGGCGCCTGTTTTCTTCAATATTTGTGTTCCTAACAAGGTCCATAGCTATTTCACGCGCATCTGCAATACTTATGTAAGGGTTTTCCTCTGGAAATGACGAATGTCCTGCAATGAGTAGATAAATTTTATAATCGAACTCTTCTTTGAACTTTATACTGAAGCGCCCTGCCTCGGATGCATTTGCGATAACTCTGTCATACTGATGGTTATAGCTAAATACTTTTAAGAACATAAATACAAACATGATAAAGATCGGAACAATTATAATAATAAGCAAAAGCTGTATTTTCCTGTTAAGTCTCAGATTTCCAAGAGTGGCTCTAAAATTTTGTACAAATCTGTTTCGCATACCGTTTTCTCCTGTAAGTACGTTTAAAGGTCACAATTCTATAAATCAATGTATTTCCTTAGCCTATTTGAAGATCTACATCATTTCTTTTCAGCACGGTATTGAACAGGCGAACAGTTACAGGATTTTTTGAAAAGATAGGAAAAATAATGCGGGTCTTTATATCCCACCGCTATGCTGATGTCCTGACAGCGCAAGTCGGAGCATTTTAACAGTTCTTTAGCCTTTTTTATCCGCAAATCGGTTAAATACCGGATAAAGCTCTTGCCTGCTTCACGGCTGAAAACGGCACTGAAGTGGCTAGGGCTGATATTAACGTAAGCAGCCACCTCATTTAGTGATAATTTATCATCTTTATAGTGATTGTTAATAAACTCCTTTGCCTGCTCAATAACCTTGCAGTATCGTTTTGTTCTTATTACATCTCTTGTTTCAATTGCGGCTGTAAATATTCTCACAACATAATCCTTTGCCTTTCTTAGGTCTGTGACAACATCCTTCATAAGCTCTTGTCCCTTAAAAGGCTCTTCTTCCAATACCTGAGTCGCTCCGATCTCTTTTATAAAGTTGATTACTGTAATGTATATATTCAAAACAAAATATTGTCTTAGTAAAATTGACTTTTCCCCCGCACCAGCAAAACCCTTAAAAAATTCCTCTACAAAGAAGTTAATCTCACCAGCTTCTCCATTGCGTAAAAAAAACTCAGCCTTCTTAATATCCATGCTTTCCAGCTCGCGTACCCCCTGCATAGACGCATTGTTCTCAAATTCCTTCAATGTAGAGAGTTCTTCATAATTTATAATATCACACCTAGCCAAAATAAAACGGTGTGAAAAAGCTCTTGCTGCAGTCTCGAACGATTCAGGAAGGTATTTTAATCTGCTTACCGTCTTGCCTATACCTCCAAAATAATGCACCGCAGGGTAGCGAGCCATAACATTTCTGACTTGGGCAAGATATCCTTCTCTCGTTAACTCTAGCTGCTCTAAAGTATCACCCTTTATAATGAGCGCACTTCCCTCTATTGCCCGGTCAAAAACAATAATGTTTCTATAGCGTGAGTTTGTTTCACTTAACTCATTGCTTAACATTAACAGCTCCTCGGTACCAGTTTCAGCTCCAATAGCATTGTTGTATTTAAACAGCACAATTTGATAGTTCTGTGCGCCCAGTTCAATTCCAAGAGCCTTCCCTCGTTCTAAAATTACAGCTGATGAAATCTTACCTTCAACCATTTCATTAAAGAGCCTTCGTCTTTTTTCTACTCCATCATCTTCCACTTCACGTTTATAACGCTCATAATTTTCCTTTTCTATACGTTCAGCTATAAGCTGCTTACCCACATGCTTTACTGCTTTAAGCAATTCGGCAGCACTTATTGGTTTAAGAAGGTATTCGGTAACACCGATCTTTATAGCCTCCCTGGCCAGACTGAATTCTTCGTGTCCACTGAGTATTATTATTTTGCTCTGCGGCAGATCCTTTTTTACCAGTCTGCTTAACTCCAATCCATCCATAAACGGCATTCTTATATCGGTAATAATTATATCAGGGCGCTCATTTAAGATTAACGGGTATGCAAGCTCTCCATCCGACGCATCTCCGCAAAATTCAAAGCCTTCACTAGACCAGTTGATATTATTTTTGATGCCTTCACGTACAACAAATTCATCCTCCACCAAAAAAAGCCTTAGCATATTTTTAACCTTTCCATTTAATTTTAAAGATATAAATATCTTTCTTTAAAATTATGATAAGACTATTTACAATATTCTGCAAGTTTTATTCTAATCACGCCTTTGCATTAATCAACAGTTTTCCAATTTGCATTAATAACATCGGAATTATGTGAAACAAATCCTCTAATAAGGCTTTTTGCATCACTTAATTTTAATCCCTAAACTGCGTAAAGCTCCTTTATAACTTCTTCAATGGGAAGCTCCTGCAAGGACATATCGTTTATGGTGCTACTATTGTTTATATAATCAATAAACCGATTAAGCTCCATTATGTTAACATCAAGCTCTAGTTCCGCATTATATTCCGTTATTTTGTTTTTCACAAGCACACCCGGTATATCCAATGATGGTAACGTACCTCGGGTAGATATTGTTACCAGTTTTTTTGCACCAAGATGGCTTTTTAACGCATCTATTGTATTATCAAAAACCATTTCGCCGTGATTTATCACTATTACCCTTTTTGCAAGCTGCTCTACATCTCCAAGGTCATGTGTTGTAAGAATAAAGGTTACTCCCTGTTTGTTCATTTCAAGGATAAATTCCCTTATTCTTTCTTTTGCAATCACATCAAGGCCGATGGTTGGCTCATCAAGAAATACAACCTCCGGATTATGAAGCATTGCCATTATAAATTCACACTTCATTCTTTCACCTAAAGAAAGAAGTCTTGTCGGTTTCTTAACAAGATCCTGTACACCTAACAACTCCACCATGTAACTGAGTTTTTTGTTAAACTCACTTTCAGGTATAGAATATATTGCTTTATTTAGAATAAAGGCATCTAATGGAGGGATATCCCATAAGAGTTGCGATTTCTGCCCAAATACCGCACCAATATGGGCCACATATTTTTTTCTGTCTTTCCAGGGTGTATATCCCATTATATCTACTTTACCGCCAGTAGGATAAAGAATTCCCGTTAAAACTTTCAGAGTTGTAGACTTACCTGCACCATTAGGGCCTAAGAATCCCACCAACTCACCTTTATTTATGCTAAAAGAAATTCCCTTTAAAGCTTCAACTAATTTGGCCTTTCTCACAAAAAGGCTTTTAGCAGCTTCTTTAAGAGTATTTCCTCTTTCATAGGATTTGAAAGTTTTAGTTAGATTTTCAACATTAATTATCATAATCAACCACCTGCACTATTGTATCGTTTTAACATTGCCTTCCAAAACAACAAGCTTGCAAAAAGAAACATGAAACTTGCAACAACTGAAACTAAAGTCCCCTGCGCAGGTCTTCCCAACAACACCGAGGCAGGTATAAAACCAAGCATTGCCACAGGTATTATTGAAGTAATAAAAGTCTGCAAGAACTTCGAAAAAATATTGGCCGGGTACATTCCGAAATTGGCTAAAGAGAAAAACATTTCATACACTCTGTAATTGCCAATCCATACTATACCCAATCCCGATAGAATAAGCCCAAATCCGAACATTACCACTAAGGATATGAAAAATAGTACTGCAAACTTCATCCAGAGAAGCAAACCCGGAAAAGGAATGTTAGCTAAAGATACAGAAAATAGTACCATACCTCCTAAAAGCTTTCCAATATCCTCAGAATCAAAACCTGTCACAATAAGCATATGAAGTACCGACCTTGGCTTTATTAGAAGAAGGTCAAAAGTTCCTTCCTGCACCCTTTGGATTGTATTCCATACCATACCGAAAAAAAACGGAAAGGATACTCCCCTCGACAGCATAAATACTCCCTGGATAAGCAGTACTTCAAACATACTCCAACCAGGCAGTGATGCACCGTTTTTATATATAAGATAAGTCACCAAAGGCACAAACGCCTCTACCACAAGCATAATCAATATGCTTATTAAGAAGTCGGCACGGTATGCCATTCTTACTTTGAGAGCAGAATTGATACCTTGCAGGTGTAATTTCATTGCATCCATCATGCTCCTACCCCCGTAAATCTTTTTGTCCCAAAGTGCCACAACAACCTATAAACAATAAACATTATACCTACAAACACAGCTTGTAACCCTACTATTTCAGGAATTGACATGTGTACTCCGGCAAGTTCGTAAGAACCGATAAAAACCCTTATGGGGACATAAGTTATAAACTGAAAGGGCAAAAAGAATAATATTTTTTGCATAAAACCCGGAAAAAGCGTCAGTGGTATCAAGGTACCTGCACATACATCCCTTAAAACTTGAAAGGCTCTTCTTAAACCTTCTGTTTTAGTAAGCCAGAAGCCTGTTATACCTATGCAATAATTGGTAAGAAAAACAAGTATAAAGCTTAAGGTTATAGATGTTAATGCCCAAAAGAAATTTTGGGGTATAAGATTTATTTTAAACACAAACAAAAACAAAAGATATACAGGTATAAACTCAACCCATAAAGCTAAAAGCCTGTGTCCAATCTTCTGACATATTGCATAGTAAAAGTAAGAAATAGGCCTTAGCATAAATGTTATAAACTTGCCAGTCCGAATAAGCATTTGGAGGTCCATATCACTGGAATCATATGTAATATAGTTTATAACCGATACAATACCATAGTACGTGAGCATTTGGTTTAAAGTTAGCCCTGTTACTGTCTTTTGTGTTGAATATATGGCACTCCAAATAAATACCTGCACAAGGAAAAAAACCGGTCCAACCAGAACGGATACCGCCATATGACTTCTGTATGCAGCCCATTCCTTGTATGTAGTAAATACTGTGGCTATTAGAATATCCATCTGCCTCTTAACTTTATTGCTTAAGTTCCTTTCAATCATGACTCAACCACCTAAATTGTTGATAAATAATTATACTGATTTATAATTTATGTGTCAACAAGAAATTCAGCAAAAAGGTATGTTACTAGCTTAAATATACTAAAGCAACACACCCTTTTCCACTTTATTAAAATTTCTAAAAATCTATTCTAGCAATATTTCAGAAACATCCTTCATATCGCTGTATCGTGTAGCTTTAACTTTTTCACCGGAAAAAGTATATAATGATTGTTTGCATAAATAATACGTTTTACAAAGGAAGTGTTCTCATTTCCACCTGCCGTATCTTTACCAAAGCCGATAATATGGTTTTCATCGAGAGGATGGAGGTGTAACACCTCTGCCTTAATCCTTTCGGTAGCATCTTTGTCAATTTCCTCTTTAAGATGCTTAACATCTATCGAATCTAAAAGTTGATCAGTTTCTCTTTCATTTAAATTATCCATTTCTTCAAATAATTTATCATCCATCTAATAATACACCTCCTACTGTTTCCCTAAGCTTTACAAGCCCTCTTGATATCTTCTTGTCAATGGTATTGATTTTCAATCCAAAAGCTTCAGCGATGATTTTTGTAGTCTGACCTAGATAGTATGTTTTTTCTTTAGACCATTTCAAAAAATACTGAGTTATAAACATAATATTTCTTTAGTTTTAAAATCAAATCAGTTTTTTAAATCAGAAAAAAAGCCTGTTAAAACTTATTTTAACAGGCTTTTTTTAGGTTTTAAATGAGATCATCAACATTATGTTTGTCCACCACATCGGTTCTTGTCCAGATTACTTTACTTTCAGGCTTTTCATTGGCTACAAGGTAATTGTAGAGATAAATAATAGGATCATGACCCTGTCCGAAGGGATCTTGACCAATTGCAGCATATATAATATCTTGTTTTATGTACTCAAAAAGTTCTTTATTAAAATCGAAACATACAATTCTCGTTTTTCCAACTAAATTTAGATCCTTGATAGCTTGTGCTGCTCCAGATATTCCTCCCCCTGTGGTAAAGATACCTTGAACATTCGGGTTCTTACCCAAATAACCTTTGACTGCATTGTAAACCACATCAAAATTATCAGACGCTTCTATTTCTTCAACAATTTTAATTTTTCTATGTCTTTTTAAGCGTTCCTTAATTTTTTGTGTTCTCGCTTTATGAACGGAAATATCAAGACTGCCTCTGAAAATTGCCACGTTCCCCTTACCATCAATAGCTTTAACCATAAAATCGGCAGCTAAAGTTCCTGCCTCATTTATATCCGGCCCAAAGTAAGCCGTTTTCTTTGATTCTTTTTCTAAATCGCAATTAAAAAGCATAACTGGAATATTTCTTTGTGCTGCTTTATCAATTAAAGAAATAAGATTTTGCGTAAAACCGGGGCAAACAATTCCGTCACAACCTTTTTCAAGATATTCTCCAAAGTATTTAGCTATTTTCTCTCCGGAATTATTTTCTTTGATTCCAATGTACTCAATTTCAACATTTTTCATAGCCAATTCTTTTTCGGCATACAGTACCCCTTGTCTTACTCCGACCCAAAACTCATGATCTAAAGGGCTCAAAAATAAGATCTTAAGTTTTTTCGGGCATACTGCTTCAACCGGGACAACAGCAGTTTTAAAACGTTTAACCAACTTTTCAATTCCATAGAGCATATTCTTCAATGATGAGATATTGTTATTAATTATTTCTGCTCCTGCCAGCTCCTCTTCAGTAACTGCTGCAACTTCTTCCGTCTCAGAGAAAATCTTGTTGGAGGCACTAAAAATGTCCTGACCCTTTTCCCTTACTTCATGAGTACTACTAGATATAACACTTGCCTCTGAATAAACTTTCTTTGTATCAGTGCTTAATATATCTGCATCATTCTTAATCGAGTAAAAAGACTCCTTAATGGCAGTAAACAATTCCTTACTTTCATCGTAGCTTGTAATACAGCTTAAGATACTACTTTTTACATTGCTACTACTCCCCGAAACATTATTCAAAACTGTATTAATTTTTTTAATACTATTTCTTGCCTCGTCGGACAACTTATTCATCTGTTCAGCCACTACAGAAAATCCTCTTCCGCTTTCACCTGCTCTTGCGGCTTCTATAGATGCGTTAAATGCTAGCATCTTAAGCTGATCGGTTATACTTATTATTAATCCACCTAATTGATTAACTTCTTTCAACTCCATATTCAAATTATCAATAAAGTTTGAAGTACTACTGAGGTTTTCCGTTATAACATTCATCTGTCGATTATAATTATCTAAATTTTCATCCCCCACGCTAGTAGAACGCACAACAGAATTAACGTAGTTTTCTATACTTGCTATACTAGACTCAATTGAGTTTACTCTTTCATCAACATTATAAATACTGTCTAGAGTATCCTTTACAATTTTTAGTTGTTCATGAGCTTTTTCAGATACATTACCCATACTCACAGCAATTTGCTCATTACCTTTCAAACTGTGATCAATGCTTTTTGATACGGTGTCTATTGCATCAGATATAATTACTATGTTGGTTTTTGTTAATTCGGTAAAGCTTAATAAATTTGTCTTCATGTCATTAAAGGCTATGCAAAGTGTTTCTAGTCCTTTCGCTTTATTTAGCAAAATATCACTTATATTAAGCTGCCCCTTAGATAGCAATTGTGCATTGAAATTTATCAAATCTATTCCTTTAAAAAACTTAATTTGAAAAAATAAAAAGTAACCGGTTATTGCTATAGCCAATATACAAAAAACGCTTTGGGTTTTTCTGTATATTTCAGGATTAGTTATCCAAAATCCCGATGTCAGTAAAACTAATAGAATAACTATTAATGAAACCGCCAAAGTGAGAATTATAGTTCTAGTACGATTTTCAGTCTTTATTTTAGGTGTTTTTGTTTGTGGTGTCATTTATGCACCTTCCCCCATTTTTTTCTTTTGTTTCTCCTTTCCCACTGCTATTCACTTTTAATAAAATTTAAAGCTTTTTAATAAGAGAACTTCTATAAGGATACTAGATAAACCCCAAATCAATCCATTTAATACAAATGACACAATATCATCAGATTGTCAGATATTGATAACTGCAAAGTTTTTTAATCATCTCATAATATGTATTCGGTAAAACAAACATAAAAGATTATACCTATTTAAATTGAATAATAAAAAATTTTCGATATGCATTTAATTCTATCACAAAACATTAAGATAAATTAACAGGGGGCAAAATGCCCCTATTTATTAATATTTAGAAATTTCATCCTATTATTTCTTTATCTATTTATACTAAGAATCTTTATTCTAATTTCTAAGACTGTGTAGAGGTGCAGGAATACGTCCGCCTCTATTAACAAACTCTTTGCTACTGAATTGATTTATTTTCATAACGGGACCGGAGCCTAAAAGTCCTCCGAATTCAACCATATCACCTACTTTTTTGCCCGGAGCCGGAATGATCCTAACAGCTGTTGTCTTATTGTTTACAACACCAATTGCAGCTTCATCGGCAATGATTGCTGAAATAGTTTCTGCGCTGGTATCTCCAGGAACTACAATCATATCAAGTCCTACAGAACATACACATGTCATTGCTTCCAGTTTTTCTATAGAAAGAGCGCCATCAACAACAGCACTAATCATACCTGCATCTTCGCTGACAGGAATAAACGCTCCGCTTAAGCCTCCTACAAAGGACGATGCCATAACGCCACCCTTTTTAACAGCATCATTCAATAAAGCCAATGCAGCAGTAGTTCCATGGGTTCCGCATTTTTCAAGGCCCATCTCTTCTAATATATAGGCCACACTATCTCCTATCGCCGGAGTTGGTGCTAAGGACAGATCAACTATTCCAAAGGATACTCCTAAACGCTTTGATGCTTCCCTTGCCACCAACTGACCTATTCTAGTTATTTTAAAAGCTGTTTTTTTGATTGTTTCGGAAACCGTTTCAAAATCCGCACCCTTAACTTTCTCAAGGGCACATTTTACAGTTCCCGGCCCACTAACACCTACACTTATAACACTCTCCGGTTCACCTACTCCATGAAATGCACCTGCCATAAAGGGGTTATCTTCAGGTGCATTTGCAAAGACAACCAATTTTGCACATCCCAATCCACCGCTATCAGCTGTAAGCTCCGCAGACTTTTTGATTATCTTACCCATTTCCTTTACGGCGTCCATATTTATTCCTGTCTTAGTTGTTGCAAGATTTACCGAGGAACATACCTTTTTTGTTATGCTCAACGCTTCCGGTATGGATTGTATCAGTTTTGAGTCCCCATTGGTATACCCCTTGTGCACTAAAGCAGAAAATCCCCCAATGAAATTTACTCCTACTTCATCGGCAGCTTTGTCCATAATCTGGGCAAATTTAACATAATCATCCTCGCCAGAACTTTCAGCAATCAACGAAATGGGGGTAACTGAAATCCTTTTATTTATAATAGGAATACCGTACTCTTTCTCTATATCCTCTCCAACCTTTACAAGATTAGCTGCAAGACGTGTTATTTTATCATATATTTTCCTTCTCGCAACATTTCCATCATCACTAATGCAGTCCATTAGCGAAATACCCATAGTAATGGTTCTAATATCAAGATTTTCTTCCTGAATCATCTTTATTGTTTCAATTATTTCAAAAGGCCTTATCACAAAATCCCCTCCTTATATCTGGTGCATGGAGTTAAAAATATCTTCGTGTTGAATTTTAACAGACAATCCTATTTCAACACCTTTTTTCTCCAATTGCTCGGATAATTCCGAAAAAGGAATATTAAGACCTGATATTTCAGCCAACATGATCATTGTAAACACATCTTGCATAGTAGTCTGAGATATATCCAATATATTTACATTGCAGTTAGCAAGTATGTTACTTAAAGAAGCTATAATTCCGACTTTATCTTTTCCAATAACAGTAACGATCGCTCTCATGAACGATTCCCCCTTTGACAAAAATTTATCATAGTAGTAATTATACTCGTCCTATATAATATTAGCAATATTATTTTTCTCTACCTGCATTAAACTATAATTACTAAGGGATAACGAAAAAATAACTTCTTATTCTCATAGTGTGAGAACATTATCAAATCAGGTTTATTCGTTATCCCAGAGGTTGGAACTTATATTTTAATCGTTCCTAAGTTACTTTCAAAAGAGACGTAATAAAAATTTCGCAGCTTTTGTACTAACCACGAAATTCATAATCCTGTATTAATCTTTTTTTAATATTTCTCCAATTTGATCGGACGGTAAAGGTTTGCTTAACAGATAGCCCTGAACCTTATCACACATATGAGCCTTCAAAAATTCCAATTGATCGTTTGTCTCCACTCCTTCAGCTACTACCATAAGGTTCATTTTGTGTGCAATACCGATTACTGACTTTGCAATTCCTTCTTCATTAGGGTTCAATGCTATATCATGAATAAAACTTTTATCAATCTTCAAGGTATCTAGAGGTAATATTTTTAGATAATTCAAAGAAGAGTACCCCGTGCCGAAATCATCCAAAGAAATGCGTATCCCTTTTCCCCTTAATTTTTTTAGTACTTCAACTGTAAAATCAATATCTTGCATTGCTGTGCTTTCTGTAATTTCAAGCTCAAGAAGAGTAGGCTCCATCCCTGTCTCATGTAAAATCCTATCAATCATCTCAACAAGATCACGTTGTTGAAATTGCTTGGCAGAAAGGTTTACAGCCATCAATAGCGGCTTAAAACCCGTACTTATCCATTTAACATTCTGCTTGCATGCAGTTTTAAGAACCCATTCACCTAGAGGGATAATTAAACTTGATTCCTCAGCTGCCGGAATAAATTCCAGTGGTTGAACAAGTCCAACACCTTCACGATTCCACCTTACCAAGGCCTCAACACTTATGATTTCTCCAGTGGTAATATCAATCTGAGGTTGATAATAAAGTACAAAATCCTCTTTTTCAATTGCATGCCTTAAAGCATTTTCTAAATTGAGCCTATCAATAATCTTCCTATTCATTGATTCCATAAATAGTTCATAATTGTTTTTTCCTTTATCCTTCGCCCTATACATGGCAATATCAGCGTTTTTCACTAAAGTACTTTCGTCCTGACCGTCAGTTGGATAAACTGCTATTCCCATACTCGCAGTAATATAGTATTCCCTTCCTTCTAAAATCCAAGGACTTCTGAAGTTTTCAAGAATACGGTCTGCAACTCTTGTAATATCTGTTATATCCTTCAATCCTGGCTGCAAAATAATAAATTCATCTCCGCCAAACCGGGCAACCGTGTCTACTTCTCTTAATAGTCCCTTTATTTTTTCTGCTATTTGCATTAAAATCCTATCTCCAAAAGCATGACCTAAGGTATCATTGATTGTTTTAAAGTTGTCAAGATCAAGAACTATAACAGCAAGTTTAGTGCAGTTTCTTCTTGCATTGGCCAAACCAACATTCAATCTGTCTAAAAATAACATTTTGTTTGGTAACCCCGTAATGCTATCAAAATACTCCATATTGTATATTTTCTTTTCATTTCTCTTTAGCTCAGTAATGTCTTTTATAGCACTTACAGTCCCCACTATTTCATCCATTTCATTCCATATAGGTGTAATATTGCCCGAAACATAGTATTCCTTACCATCTTTCGATACTATAATAGAAACACTTTCAAACTCCAACTTACTTCCCTTATTCAAAACCATATCCAAAGAAATATTACAGCTTTTACCATCTTGATCTCTTAGCAAGTACAATATATCGTCGAAGTTCTTATTCGAAAACTGTTTTTCAGATAAAGAAAACAGTTTTTGTGCTTCATAATTAGAAAAAGTAACAATCCCCTTTTCGTCAGTTGCAATTATAGCTTCTCCTATGCTTAATATTGTAACTTCCAGCCACTCATGACGTTTCTTTAGTTCTCTATACGCTTTAAAAACTTTGTGCTTTAGATTCTTGATATGTATTAGTAATGCAATCAAAAAAATTGTAATTATAAACACTATGAATATAACAAGAATTGGTATAGAAACATTCTTTTCTATCACTAAAAGCATATCAATGCCTCCAAATTTATTTTGAATTAGCAATTGAATCATCTTATTTTTTGAATAGACCTTTGAAATCACCTTAATTATATTATCGAAAATATATAGACAAAACTTAACAACTTGATTTTACAAAAATTATTTCTTTCTTGCTCACGAACATATGTTTGATTTTTGTTTTTATTTATGTTAAAATTATGTCATAGAGTAATTCCAAAAAAAACAGTCAGGGATAACGAAAAAACAACTTCTTATTCTCATATTGTGAGAACATTATCAAATCAAGTTTTTCGTTATCTCAGAGTTGGAACTTATATTTTAATCGTTCCTAAATATTAAAAAAGAAGTTTTAATGGAGGTGCAATAAATGGAGCTGCAAAAAAAGCTTGAAATACTCTCGGCAGCTGCAAAATATGATGTTTCATGTTCTTCAAGCGGCAGCAATAGAAAGAACACCAAGGGCGGATTAGGCAACAGTTCTGCATGTGGAATTTGTCACAGCTGGGCAGATGACGGAAGATGTATATCTCTCCTAAAAATACTGCTTACCAACCATTGTGTGTATGACTGTGCATACTGTGTTAACAGAATATCAAACGATGTCCCTAGAGCTACTTTTACTCCAAATGAGATAGCCGGTTTGACTATAAATTTTTATAGACGAAACTATATTGAAGGGCTGTTTTTAAGCTCGTCTATAATTAAAGATCCGAATTACACAATGGAACAGCTGTATGAATCAGTGCGAATACTTCGTGAAGAGTATAATTTTAACGGCTATATCCACCTCAAGGCAATTCCCGGAGCAGACCTCAGTCTAATTGAAGCTTCGGGCAAACTTGTAGACCGTATGAGTTTAAACATTGAATTGCCTTCAAGCAAAGGATTGCAGCTTTTAGCACCTCAAAAAACCCGTGATAATATACTAAAACCTATGGGCTTTGTTAATTCAAAAATTGTTGAAACAAAAGATAACAGAAGATTCTTCAAGTCTTCTTCAAGCTTTGTTCCTGCCGGGCAAAGTACACAATTAATTGTAGGTGCCACCCCTGACCATGATCTCAAAATCCTGCGTCTGTCCGAGGGTCTCTATAAAGGATACGGGCTTAAAAGAGTATACTATTCCGCATATGTTCCCGTTTCAAATAATCCTAATCTTCCTGCCATCAGCAGGCCGCCTCTTTTGAGAGAGCATCGTCTGTATCAGGCAGATTGGCTCTTAAGATTTTATGGCTTTAACAGCAGTGAACTGCTCGATGAAAAATATCCGGATTTTGATACTCATTTCGATCCAAAATGCAGCTGGGCTTTAAGAAATATAAACATGTTCCCTGTGGACATAAATAAGTCAGACTATGAAATGCTTCTTCGAATCCCTGGTGTAGGTGTACGTTCTGCACGAAAAATTATCACTGCAAGAAAAGTCAAACAACTGGATTTTGATGATTTAAAAAAGCTGGGTATAGTGTTAAAAAGGGCAAGATTCTTTATAACATGTAAAGGTAAGTACTTTAGTACTATAGGCTTAAATGAAATGCAAATACGGGAGGCTCTCACAGACAAAAACCGTATACCCCATGATAATTGGGAACAAATATCCATGTTCTCTAACATGGTTGAACTTCCTACCCTAGAAGATAAATTTATGAGTTTGGCAGGTGAAATATAGTGGTTAATTATTTATATGACGGCTCCTTTGAAGGTCTTCTAACTGCTGTATATGAAGCTTATTACAGGCACGAAACTCCCAATCACATATATTCATACGACTATATACAGCAAAGCCTTATAGACTCTAATGTCCATATAATGACCGATACAGAAAAAGCCTCTAGGGTGTACGAAGGCATACATAAAAAAATATCTTATTCGTCTTTAAAAAACGTATATCATGCCTACTTATCCGAACTTGATGATATTGAGGTTAATATTCTTAATTATATAAGGCTGGGATTTAAAAAAGGAAAAGAAATCGATCTTCACCTCTCAGATGATACAGTTTTGACAATTCACACTGCAGCAAAAAAAGTTACTCGAGAAAGCCATTTAATGATTGGACTTTTGCGATTTAAACAGCTTGAAAACAATATATATTACGCTCAATACAAACCGGACCATAATATTACAACCTTAATATCCAGTCATTTTGTCAATAGATTTTCAGACCAATGCTGGGTAATTCACGATGTAAAAAGACACTATGCTGCAGTATTTGATAAAAACAGCTGTATTTTCACTGATATTTCCGAGGGAATTGAGCTATCCCATTTAAATATCAGCGACAATTATGAAAAACTATGGAAAAACTACTTCACAAATATTTGTATAAAAGAAAGGGTAAATCCTAAACTACAAAAACACAACATGCCTGCTAGGTATTGGAAATTTTTAACTGAAAAACAGCTTTAGGGATGCTCAATTTAGTTTTAGAGTTTTTCATCTATAATCAAGTCTGAGCTGGAAATTTATCTATTTGTCCTAGAAGATACTTTCTTAAATAAGCAAAATCTATAGAATTTACTAAATTATCGCCATTCATATCTGCTCCCTTCATTTCGCTTTCCATATCCTTTTTTATTCCAAGCAAGTATAGTCTCAAATAGGCTAAATCCAAAGAATTTATTTGAATATCACCATTTACATCCCCTATCATTACCTTATGTAATGTAGGTGTGGGCATATTTGTTAATTCAGGTGTTGCAGTTGGTGTTGGTACAGGTGTTAACGTAATAGATGGCGTCGGTGTTTCTATTGGTTTATTGGAATTATTAAGCACAAAAGACATAACATCTCCCACGTCACTTATGTTGGTAATATTTAATCCTGAGGACTGACCATTCCACCACTTAGAGTTTGGAGTTGCCAAATCAGTGAAAAAGGTGTACTGTGGACCTCCAAACAAGTCATTCTCATCACCGTAATTTATATTATTTTCTAAATCAAACTTACCATCTGCCTGTTCAACTGATACCATATAATGTTTAGCATACGTCATATTCTGCCAGTCATTGCTACCCTTCTCATCAATATGCCATATGATAAGACCTTGGTCGGGTATATTTGACCAACGTCCCTTTTTGCTTATATTTTCAATTAAGAAATACTCTGTGGGATTAGGACTTTCATACTTAAATACCTCTAGCGTACCTGCTTTTGTAGTAATTTTCGTCTGATTTGGTAAATCATTGAGTTTAGTTACTTTACCCCAACCACACCAAATGCTTCTAAGGTATGGATCAGGTGGAACTGGGTTTCCTCCTCCGGTATAAGACATAACAGAATAATATCCTACCCCTTTAGAATCAACGTCATAGTCATATAAGTCGGGCCATCCAAAGAGCATATGTCCATTTTCATGAACAAAAGTTGAAATACCTAGCTTATCTTCTAGAGCTGACAAATGATATTTTGTGATTTTTATATTATCGGCATAGAAGTTTTTATCAAAGTGTCCGTAATGTGGCCACAAACCTTTGCCCCAACCCGAGTCCGGACTTCCTGCATATAAAACATTAAGTGCCAAAACTGTATTACTACTATTAGTTGTAATAGTAGTAAAATCGAATCCCTTTTGATCTAAATCCTCTAAAGCTTCATGAATTAACTCTGTTGCCCGAACACCTATTTCAACAGTGGGATCTTCATAATAAGATTTAGGATTTTTTGCAACATAGAAATTAATAACATGATTATTATAAACTATAGCCCCACCGGATACATCATAAAAATAATCTCTCACAGAACCGTTATTGCCATAATCGGTATACCCAACTTTATTAACCATATCATCAACATCCTGCACAGTCATCTTAGTATCCTGATCAGGAAATTTTATTAGAAGGGTAAGACCTAGAATATTTTTGCTTTCTGATGCCATTTCAAAGTCTGATAAGCCACTGCCATATATTATGTCTGTGGTATTGCTTTGAGATGAACCTTGGGATAAAAGGATTTTTTTTGAGTTGGCTGCTTTTTTCTTTATAATATTTATATCAAGTTTTTGACCCTTCTTGAGCCTCTTTTTTGTCTCTAGCTGATGCTTATCACTGGTGCTTTTTGTGTATTTGACTCCTGTAGAAACAAAATCATTCTCCTCTTTATTAAACTCAGCAAAACATATCCAATTAGTGTCAGGGTCACGAATCAAAGTATATCCGTCAAGACTCTCAACCCTCTGATAGAACTCATCCCCAAATACTTTAACCTGCACATAAGAATTGTCAGGCTGCTTAAATAAGAACATTTCTCCATTATTAGGTGCAGCATTTACAGCTATTTGAGAGCAAAACACCGCCAACAACGCCCCTAAGATAATCAATAATAACTTATCTTTGCTTTTCATATCCTATTCCCCCAAAATAAACCTTCAAAAAATTTAATTGAATCTTTCCAAAATCACCGAAAATAATATACTTTATTTTTTATTTTTGAGATAAACAAACAGTCGGTACTACATTTTCAAACACTATAAATAAAGTATGCAATTTATAATATTTGAGGAGTATTATTCCAACAGGTCAGACTATAGGTTGTTGGTCACACTGAATAAAAAAAGATCTATATCTAAATTAAATATCTATAAAATCACCTAAAAAACGTAGCAAGGAAATTTACAACTTTTTCTTTTATTTTATAACAGGAATCTTAATGTGTAAAGTCTTATTATTCTATGCCATTTTCTTAAAAAACAAAATGTTTTTATTTTTTATGCTAATCTGATATAATTAATAAGGTAGTTTATATGTTAATCTTATTTTAGTTATTAGGGAGCAGATATCATGAAAATTCTGGAGTTTTTACGTACAAAGAAATTTACTGTAAACGATGTTTTGGATTTTTTTAAGAGCCGTAAATTTACAACTGAACAAATTTTACATTTCTTTGGCAAAAAAACAACTATACAAAATGAGTATTTTGACTCTATTACGAAGATAAAACTGGGTGATCTTATTGTTAAAAAGGATTTTATCGCGCGACACAAAAGTTTTATCTTAGAAACGATATCCCATTGTTTAGGACGATCTGCCATTCCAAAAAACAGTCCGGAGTATGACATTGGATTGGACGCCTTTAGTCATGCTATAGACCTGTTTAATCCAGAAAAAGATAAGGATTTCCTCCTATTCTCTGAACAAATTATTAGAGAATGGGTACTGAGCTATATTAAAGAAAATAAACCAACCAATGTGTATGGACAAATTGATGAAGAGAAATATTATCTTTATAGTAATTATGAATCCACAAAAGATATTTCACAGTTCAAAAGAAATCTGTGGGAATATGGTATAAAACTTAATGAATTACCCAACCTATCTCCCGACGAAAAGCAGAATATTGGCATATGTGTTCGAATTGCAAGACACCTCTCTACAGATGATGAACTATTTGAAAAAGTTGCTAATAACAAAAATCTTTCTATAGAGGACTTTAATGATGGAATAAAATTAGAAAGAAGACTTTTTAACAGGCATAAAAAATATATCATTGCTCTTACTCTGATAATAAAAAATAATCTTCGCCTCTTGTGCAGTTATTTGAAAAACGTTAACTTAAGAAATGATTTCAGTCAAAATTTAGGGGTAGTACTTGAAGTTAAAAAAGATCAGGCAATTTTATTTACTCTTCAGGGTGAATTCTTGACTATTAAGCTCAGCACTATGAGCAAAGTTGGAGAACAACTTAAGTTTGGAAGCTATAGAGTTCAAAAGAAAAATAGGAAATTAAAATTTATAGTAGCAGCATGGGCATTTACTAGTATATTGGTTTGCATTGCTATGTATAACGGCTTCAAGATGATTATGAATAATAATAAACCCACAATTTCCTATACAGTCGAAAAAACCTCTGATCCTGAAAGTACAAGTAGCAGTATCAGCATTGTTGTTGACGAAACTCCTCAACCTGAAACAACTTCTGCAAGTACACCTAAAAAGAACTCAACCTTGCTTGCAAGTGAACCCTCATCGGATGAACTTCCAGCTACCAATCCTGTTCGCACAACAGCAACCTCAAGCCCAACTCCGTCTCAATCAAACGTTACTTCAATGCCTTCTCAAACTAACCTTGTTACACCGGCTTCTATTATTTTAACAAATGCTACGGGGAAACCTGGTGAAGCTCGGATAAGTGCTACTCCCCTTAAGGTTAAAGTTGGTGAAAAATATGAAGTGCATTTTTATATGAAAAGCGGAAATAACGGTACAACATTAATTTTATATCAAAATGAAAAAGAGTATAAAAGATATGATTTAGTAGACAGAACACCTCGTGATCAAGCAAGAATACTTTCTATAAATGCTACTGCACCTGGTGTTTATAATTACAGATGGGAGCTTATTAATGAATTTGGTGCATCAACCAGTAAAACTGTAACTGTTACCATATCCGAATAATGTAAACAACTGAAGCTAGAATCATTATGAACTCTACTTTATAAACACAATCAAAGCACTTTTGCAGCAAAATCACTTATGTCTTTAGCCAGTTTGGGCACTCTTAAAACATTCAAGTGTCCCGAATGATACGCATATGTGCTGCTTATGCCTGTTCTGCTAATAAATTTCTTATACTTTTTCTCGTTAATCACCTGATCATAGCTTGAATAAACAATTGCTATCTTATCACTCTTAAAACTACCATCTATAAAATTACTTGGATCCATTTCAACAAAAAACTTTTTACACTTATCCACATCATAGCCCGAATTTATCAGATCCTTACCTATTGTAACAAACAGCGGTGAATCCCACAGAACTTCACAAAAATCTGTTACTGGATTAATCAAAAAAGTTGGTATTTCCTGCTTACTCAATATATAGTGCCTCAAAGATACACAACCACCCATACTGAATCCAACTATAACATTTGGAAATGAGTTTTCATTTCTAATAAATTGTAAAGATGCATCTATGTCTAAAACAGCTTGCTTAAATGCATTCTGAGTTCTAAAAATATCTGCACTCAAAAAATATTCTCCGCTAAACAAGCTTGTCTTTGGTTTCCTGTTAAAGTGATAAGGCATTGTCATAAAGTAAACATTTATATTAAAATCATTGAGTAGTTTGAACAAATATTCATAATTCAACATACTGTCATCAAATAGCCCATGCACAAATAAAACATTACGTTCTGCATTCATTGCAGGATAATTATAAAGATACACTGTATTATTCTCACTATAATGTGCAGTACTTTCAAAAGATGGTATCTCAATACGTCTATGGGTACTGTTGTCCCTATAATAGTTCACTTTAGCGACATTTAATATATTGTTTATGTTTTTAAAAAGACCTTCTACTGGAACAAACATAGAATGTTTTGGAGAATGGTTAACCTTTTTCAACTTTTCTTTTAGCAACTTATCCATTGCCAGATTGTCTACAAACTTTGAACTCGCTTCATTCATACAATTATCCCCTCAAATAAATAATAAATATATTCTCCTAACCTTTATTAGTATAGCTTCTATTTATATCTTAATTCAATTATGTATCTTTAGTTATTATTTGTCAATTCTTAATTTTAAACTCCAATTTTATAATCATACTTGACAGACATCTTATTACTCATAGCATTGACAAATATCTGAACAATTTCAGGATCAAACTGAGAACCTGAACATCTCTTCAACTCCAAAACAGCTTCTTCTATAGTCATACTCCTTCTATATGGACGCTCTGAAACCATCGCATCAAAACAATCAACCACACACAATATTCTTGCACCAATACTAATTTCTTCACCTTTTAAACCATCGGGATATCCATTTCCGTCAAATCTTTCATGGTGATGTATAACATAATCTATAAGGTTACCAGTAGTAGATAACGGCTCTAAAATATGTGCGCTGTGAATGGGATGCTGACTAACAAACTTTATTTCGTCCTCCGATAAACAAGCTGTCTTATTAAGTACAGACTTAGGCAATTCTATTTTTCCGATGTCATGTAATAGCCCCGCATGCAAAAGTGTCTGTATTTCTTTTGTGTCCATTCCCATTTCCTCTCCCACCATCACAGCATAGGAAGACACGCGTTCACAGTGACCAAAAGTATATTTATCTTTAGCATTAATAGTGCTCAACAGACCTTTGAACATACCTACCATTTGTTGGTCGGATTTTATATTTTTATGTATAAGCATCATAATGTCCTGATACAGATTAACTTTGTCTTCACCCATATTTTTCGCCTGATAAAGAGCAGTATTAGCATGGGAAATCAATTCTTCCTTATTAGACGAAATACTAGGATATATGGATACTCCTATAGATATGGTTAGCTTCTTTGCCAAGTTTTCATCATAATACTCTTCTTTTAAATTCTCATAGGTATCATGAATATTTTTTGCAAACTGCTCTAAAGAGTTTATGTCCCTTTCCTTTGCCAATATAGCAAATTCATCTCCTTCAAACCTGAACAGTGTCTCATTTTCACCTATAACGTTTTTTAGAAGAGCAGCAGTGCTCCTTAATATTTTATCCCCGCAATTATGTCCGTATAAATCATTGTACATTGTAAAATTATCTACATCTATAAGTATCAAACCTAGAGAATTTGCGGAAGATGAATTCTTCAACTCACTTTCAACAGTAATATAAAAATATCTTTTGTTATAAACATCCGTCAACTCGTCAGTAATCGCTAGCCTTTGGGTTTCTTTTCGATATTTTTCCTGTCTATAAGAAATAATCCCTACAATTGTAACCCAAAAAACTGTCAAGAGTAAAAAAACAAAGCTTACGGAGTAGTTATAAGAGTCTTTGTACATAAATAAATAGTCATGTAATAAAAAAACACTATCCAAAATAAAAACAATAAAATACAGAAGCATTCCTATTATTCCAAAACGAAATGACATATATACAGCAACAAATCCTTGTATTTGAGAAATCATAGATTTTTGTTCGATAGAGTATTGTTTTTTCACAAAAAAAGCTACGATAAACACTATAATACACAGGAATAACTCAGCTATTTTAGTTTTTGATTCAAAGTATTCCTTTTTTAATCCTGCAAAATATTTGTTTGTTGAACTTACCTTCATGTATTCATACCTTTCAGTCGATGCATAGTATTAACATATTTATTATAAATTATTTTTTATGCAAGTTAAATAATTATTTTTACTCATAATAGAGTGTTATATTAACAATTTTGGTGATATTAAAAAAACCCCATACACATTATATTGTGTATGGAGCTTTTTATAACAAACAAATCCTAATATTAATTCTAATATAACTTTAAAAATTAAAGTAATTCAGCTCTAAGCTCGGAACAACTTTTAGGTGAAAGATAAGCCGGTGGAATATCAAATACTGTTTTTGCGCCGAAAACCTTCTCCTTAGAAAGTCTGTAAGCAGCTCTAGCATATGCAACAAGAATACTTGCAGTAAATTCAGGATTTGAACCTAGTTTTATTGAGTACTCAACAACATGTGATGTTTGACCATTTCTACCGGTCTTGCCAGTTCTAAACACAAAACCCCCATGAGGTATTCCGCTGTGATCTCTTTCAAGCTCTTCTTGCGAAATAAAATGAACTGTAGTGTCATAATCCGCAAAGTAATTCGGCATATTCTTAATTTCTGACTCTATCTTTGCTTTATTGGCGTCTTCTTTAGCAACAACAAAACATTCACGAACGTGCTTCTGACGTGTAGTAAGTTCGGGATCCAAGCCTAATCTAACGGCTTCTACTGCCGAATCTATCGGAATAGTATACTGTTTGCCATCTGCAACCCCATCAACTCTCCTTATGGCATCAGAGTGTCCTTGACTTACTCCCTTACCCCAGAATGTATAGTCTTTTCCTTCAGGAAGAATACAGTTACCAAACAAACGAAGTAACGAAAACATTCCAGGATCCCAACCAACAGATATTATGCCGATTTTGCCTGATTTTTTTGCCGCATCGTTAACCGCTTCAAAATATTGCGGAATTTTTGCATGAGTATCAAAACTATCTATCGTATTAAAAACTGATACGAACTTCGGTCCTTGTTCCGGTAAATCTGTTGCACTGCCGCCACAAAGTATCATTACATCAATCTCATCTTTATGCTGCTCGGCAGAATCTATAGAATATACCGGAACGCCCTCAGTAATTATCTTAAGAGAATCCGGCTCTCTCCTTGTAAATACAGCAACAAGCTCCATATCAGGATTTTGTGCAATTGCCATTTCAACGCCTTTACCTAAATTTCCGTAACCTACTATACCTATTTTTATTTTGCTCATCTACTAACACTCTCCCTTTTGCATAAAACTGTTAAAAAAAATTGCTTTATAAGTTTATCCTATTATTCCTTTTAATTCAATAAAAAATTTGATACTATAACTATATTTTCAATTCACTTAAAAGCCCCTTCCTGATTTGCTAAACTATGCATTCAACTCATCCCACTCTTGTTTTGTTATCAGTATTTGCCTTGGTTTACTTCCATCCGAAGCCCCAACCACTCCCCACGATTCCATTTGATCTAAAATCCTCGCTGCTCGGGAATACCCGACTTTAAATTTTCTTTGTATCAAAGAGGCAGAAGCTTGCCCCATTTCCAAAACCATGTCGATAGCCTGAGGGAGTAATTCATCATCCCCACTAGCATCCGGCTTTGGAGTTTCATTCTGATTATCTATTTTTTGTAATATTTCCTCATCATACTCTGCACTCTGCAAAGACTTGATGTGCGTTACAATTTTATCTACTTCCTTATCGGAAATAAAGCTTCCTTGAACTCGCAAAGGTTTTGGCTGACCAATAGGATAAAACAACATGTCTCCCCGGCCTAAAAGTTTCTCTGCTCCTGCCATATCCAATATTGTTCTCGAGTCAATTTGAGAGGAAACAGCAAAGGAGATCCTCGATGGAATATTAGCTTTTATTACACCTGTGATAACATTTACCGATGGTCTCTGTGTCGCAATTACCAAATGCATTCCTGCAGCCCTTGCCATTTGTGCCAAACGGCAAATGGAATCCTCCACCTCATTTGGAGCTACCATCATCAAATCTGCAAGCTCATCAATAATTATAACGATATGGGGCAGGGTTTCCCCTTCTCCCCTCTCTTTCATCAATTCATTATAACCTCTTAAATCTCTGACATTGTTCTCTGCGAAAAGTCTGTAACGGGTTGTCATTTCAATTACTGCCCAGCTAAGGGCTCCCGCTGCTTTTTTAGGGTCGGTAACCACAGGAATTAGCAAATGCGGAATTCCGTTATAAATGCCTAATTCAACTACTTTAGGATCCACCATAAGGAGACGTACTTCCGCTGGTGATGCTTTATATAAAATACTGACAATTAACGTATTGATACAAACGCTCTTGCCGGATCCAGTAGCACCTGCAATTAAAAGATGCGGCATCTTCGCAATGTCTCCCACCACAACATTTCCTGCTATATCCTTTCCTACCGCAAAAGCCAGCTTTGATGGATAATTCTGAAACGCCTCTGATTCAACAACATCCCTAAGAAAAACAGGTACATTTTTCTTATTGGGTATTTCAATTCCAACAGCTGCTTTACCGGGAATGGGCGCTTCTATTCTTACTCCGGTCGCTGCAAGATTGAGCGCAATATCATCTGCGAGATTTATTATTTTGCTGACCTTAACCCCTGCATTAGGCTGAAGCTCATATCGAGTAACTGTCGGTCCCTTACTCACATCTAAAACTTTTGCACCAACTCCAAAACTTGCCAAGGTATCAATCAACTTATAGGAGTTATACTCGATATATTCCTCAAATTCTTCGTCATAGGTCAATTGTTCATTTTTGCTAAGCAGTTCAACGGGAGGTTCATATTTCTCCATATCAAATGGCATCTTACCGGATTGAACCGGCTTATAATCATTTACTGCTTTTTTGTCTCCAAGAACTGATGAGATAGTTTTTTCATTTTCAAACCTACCTTTATTATCTTGCTGCACCTGTTTACGGAATACTTCTGTCTTATATTGATATCCAAAAGCAGCTGGGTCCTTTACTTCATAACCAACTTCTTCTACTTCTATTAAACTATCGTTCTCATAATCTGGATTATCAATATACAATTCATCCTTATTTTCCATCTCTAAATTTAGCATTTCTTTATTCTTGTTAAACTCCATTTGAATATCAGGTATATTTTCTTCACTAATTCCTACTAAATTCTCGTCTACACCTTCTTCAAAATTATCGTATATGCTTGTGTCAATCTCTTTTTTAGATTCCTGAGGTTGAACTTTAGTCTCTTGAATGCTCGATATATCAGCTTCCTCAACTACCTTAATTTTTTCTAACTCTACCTTTTGTTCTTCTTCCTTTGGTCTAATGGGGTCAAAAGGTGACCTATAAGGTACAAACTTTTTATTTTCTTCTCTTACAACACTTTTGCTAGAATCATTTACAGAATTAGGCGGGTTATATGTTTCAGCTTTCTTATTGGTATTATCTAGAGTATTGGAAGAATTCACAACTTTTCGTTCGGAACTACGTGTTGATATTTCCCAATTATAATTATTTCTGTCCTTTCTTTTTGTTCCTCTAGAATTACTTAATTCAGTTATTACCGAATTGCTACTTCTCCCCTTATTACAAACTTCCATTGAACCTTCACTTTTCTTCTTATACTTATGATTTGCTAAAAAATAATATATAAAAGTAAAATATGCTGTTATTTCCAAAGCAAATAAAAAAATAAATTTCACCCAATTA
The DNA here is from genome assembly GCA_023421115.1 of Bacillota bacterium. GTDB lineage: Bacteria > Bacillota > Clostridia > Acetivibrionales > Acetivibrionaceae > Acetivibrio. The sequence goes on from JAEZUI010000154.1 coordinate 105,142, forward strand.
CCCCAAGTCAGATACAACAAAAGTCCTATTAAAATACCTTGAAAAGCAAAAAAGTTTCTATTTATTCTAAAATTGTTCCTTTTTACCTTTGAACGTCTCTTCATTCGTATATACATACCCTTCTTCATTAGAATTATTATTCAATCTAATTAATATATCATATTTTCGACATTTTTTGAATTGGGTTATTCCAAAAAAACAAAAGGGACTTTTTGTATTTTTTGTGTCTGTCTAAACTAGAACTTTTTTCATTTTTTATACCTCAAAAGGATTAATTTTTATAGTAGCATGCAATTTCATTATTTGTAATCAAAAAAATATAATTCAATAAATATTTTAACACGGCAAATTCATGAAGGAATATAATGGAATCTAAGATATCTAAATAATAAATTATCAAAATAAAAACTGGAATAACAAATATATAAAAGCATTCCAGTTTTTGTTTTGCGTGCGCATGTTAAAT
>JAEZUI010000157.1 GCA_023421115.1 Bacillota bacterium
ATGCAATATAGGGGTGCTTCTTAATCTCATCAAACTCCTCATCTGTAAGCTTTCCTTGCTTATTTAATATCGTAGCTGAAATTCCAATTTTCCCAATATCGTGAAGTATTGCGGCATATCTTAAATCATCTATTTCCTTCTCACACAATCCCATTGTTCTTGCCAATTCACACGAGATCTCCATAACCCTTTGACAATGACCTCTAGTATATGAATCCTTAGCCTCAATGGAGTTCGAGAGGGACATAACCGTTTGCAGATAACCATACTGAATCTCACTATAAAATTTTGTAAGTTCAATATTCTTTTTAGCCAACTCAACTTTAGTCTCATCGAGCTCTGTTATATATGCATTAAGGGCTTCATTGCTTGCTGCAGACTGCTCATACAAAGCTTCTATCTCCTGTTTTTGATTATAGATGCTGTTATACATTTCTGCATTCTTAACACTTATTGCAGTAAAATTAGCAAGACTCTCCAAAAACCCTAAGTTAATCTTTGAAAACTTGCCAACAATTGAACTCCCTGCATAAATTACACCCATCAACTCATTTGAAACAGAAAGTGGTATAATAACTGTATCTCCCTTATCTTTAATTGAAATAATTTGTATTCTGTCAATATCACCCTCACGAGCCTCATTAATATATTGTTCAATTTCATTCCTATCTATCTCGGTAGAACATGCTTCACCATATTCATATCTATAGTCTAGTTTTCCCATGTTTTCATTTACAAAACAAACATAGTACCATTCGCATTCTGCATATTTATTGAGTAATTTAGCTGTATATACCATTATTGTATTCAAATCAAAAGTTGATGTGATAATTTTCAATGCGTCGTGAAGTGAAAGCAATTCATCTTCAATTTCTTCGATCTGCTTTTTTTGCTGTTGTATAGTCCTATTTAACTCTTCATAATTGTCTGCAAGCTGAACTGATTCAACAATTTTTGTTCTTTTATAATATGTAAGTAAACACATAAACGCAATATAAAAACTTGAAAAAACAATAAACAAAAGAAATGCTAAAGATTTTGTCTCAATAAACATATATAGAGAGACAAATAAAATGAAAAGCACGAATATATAATTTACACGCTCAACTATCGGGGATTTATTAAACATATGCTACCTCCAGATCAATAAACAAATAACATGAGGTCACAAAAGTCCGTCTATACTTATGGCCTATTATTTTTTCCCCTAATATTATTATTATTCTACATATTATTCTAAAATCCTTTATATTTCTTATTTTTTGTTTGAATAGGATTGTTTTTTAGAAATGTCCTATAGACAAGTTGTTTTATTTGGTAAACAAAGGAAAAGAGCCGTTAAAGATGTTTTTAATAAGCTTTGAACGGCTCTCTATCCATTATTCATACCACTTGAACTCTTTTTTTATACAAATAACTTCAATCTGAAAGATGTTTTTTACTTCAACTGATGGGGGGTTTTTATTTTATTAAATTAACCCTTATCTTCACCTAGTATGATTTCTAAATTAAGAGTAGTACCATCTCTATAAATCTCAACTTTAAGAGTTTCACCAACCTTATGTTTGTTTTTCAGATTTTCCAATTCTGAATGAGTTTTAACAGCTGAGCCATCAACTTTTGTTATAATATCACCTCTCCTAAGTCCGGCATTGAAAGCCCCACTTAATGGCATTACTTCTTCTACCAACACTCCGGCAGGTACATTATATCGCTGTGCAATCTGCTCATTAAAGGATGGGTTAATTGATATACCTATTGAAGGTCTTCCTTTAACGTATTTGAATTCAATAAGGTTGTCTGTAATTTCCTTTGCTCTATTTACAGGGATAGCAAAACCAAGTCCTTCAAATCCTGATCCGCTAATCTTTGCTGTATTTATACCTATTAATTTTCCTTCTGCATTTACTAGTGCCCCTCCGCTATTTCCAGGATTAATTGCAGCATCCGTTTGTATAAGCTTAAGCTCATTAGTGCCATCTAAAGGCATTGATCTGTTAAGACCACTGATTACACCTGCCGTTACCGAACCCATGTACTCTAATCCACCAGGATTACCAATTGCAACCGCAAGTTCTCCTACTTTTATTGTATCGGAATCACCAATCTCTACAGCCGGTAAATTTGTTGCTTCAATCTTTAAAACCGCAAGGTCTGTCTTAGCATCTCTTCCTACTACCTTAGCTGTATAAGGCTTATCAATTTCGTTAGGTAATATTACTTCAATCTTTGCACCGCTCTTTAATTGTGTAGTCCCTTCCATTGCTTCAGATATAACATGATTGTTAGTCATTATATAGCCATCACTTTTAATTATAATCCCAGAACCTGATGAAGCACCATTTTGAGGACCAAAAATGAAACCTTGTGCTCTGTACTCAATGCTTATACCAACAACCGAAGGTCCAACCTTCTCTGCAATAGCTACTACAGCATTATCGGAATTTTCAATCACTACCTTTTTGTAGTTGCCCGCGTCTAGGGTTCCATTGTTTAAAGTGTTTTGAACACCATCTGAAGTGCTAATACCCGCCTCGTTCAAAAACGAGTTTATTGATGGACGAACTGCTGGAACACCGAACTGCAAGAAAGCTCCTACAGTAGCTCCACCAATAATGGAACTAATTACCGACACCAGTACTAATTGCCCTAATATTCCTTTTTTCTTTTTTTCAGGCTTAACATAATTCTCGGTATAAAAAGATGCTTCTTTTAAACCTGATGAACTTTGTTCTTGAGAGTTATAAGATATCAAATTTTGATTATTGCTTTCATCATATCTATCCGTATTTTCATTGTAATAATTAGGTTCATTTCCTCTGTTATCGCCCATTCCGTATTCATTATGAATCTGATATCCGTTAATTTCATTAAAATTATCCATTCCATAATCTCTCTTTTCGTTGTTATCCATAGCCATCTTCTCCTTTCAACACTATCTGTTGTTTCTTTGTTATCTTTATTATATAAATAGAATTTGAAAAAGTTATGAATAATTTGTTAATAATCACATATCATTTTCAAATTCTTCTTTTGATAGATTTAATGAAAAGCTAAACACGGTTCCTTTACCTATTTCACTTTCAACACTAATTTCCTGTCCATGTTCATTTATAATGTTCTTGACAATTGCCAAACCAAGACCTGTACCCATTTTATCCCTGCTTCTGGATTTATCAGACTTATAAAACCTATCCCATATCAATCCGATTTCTTCACTGTCTATACCTGTTCCGTTATCTTTGACTGTTATCAATACCTTGCCTTTTAACTTAGCTGTTTCAACCTTTATTTTCCCACCTTCCTGTATAAACTTTACGGCATTATGCAATAGATTTAAAAGAACCCTTTCTATAGAATCCTTATCCGCATACACAGGTGTCAATTCTTCGTAAAAATTCGCCTCTATCTCGATGTTCTTTTGTATTATCTGGTTTTCAAGCTTTATTATGCACCTTCTTATCAGTTCATTGATATCAAAGCTAACAAAGTTAAGCTTCATTTCTCCCGATTCCATCCTTGCAAGATCTAAAAGGTCATTGGTCAGCCTGCTTAATCGCTTTGTCTCATCACTGACTATAGACAAATATTCCTTCTGTCTCTCTTGAGGAATGGTGCCATCTAAAATTCCTTCAACAAATCCGTTTATAGAAGTCATTGGTGTTCTGAGTTCATGGGATACATTTGCAATAAATCCCCTTCTCATTTCTTCAAGATTCTCAAGGGCACCGGCCATATTGTTAAAGCTTTTGGCTAGTTGACCTATCTCATCTTCCGACTTTATATCAAGCCGTTTTGTAAATTCGCCGTTTGCAATTTGTTTTGCTGCATTGTTAATTAGCTTTAGCGGTTTTGTAAGTTTTAATGAAAAAATATAAACAAGTATTATGGATATAACAACTGCTATTCCTATGGAAATAATATAGAATTTGAAAACAGTTATACGTGCCATGTTTATTTCAGGAGTCCTCTTCGTAAGATATACAGCTCCTTGAATTTCCCCATTATAAACATGAGGTATTTCTATTGTAAGCCAGCTTATCCCTGTCTCTTTAAATAATCCATAAAAATCTCCTACTTCTTTTACTATCTGCCCATCCTGCATAACCTTTTTGCTATACTGCCTTTCGTCAGGCAACTTCAGTTTGCCCGACTCACTCATAAGCTTCATCATTACTGTTTTGTCTAAATAACTTTTATTTGCTATTACAACCAAATCTCCTTCTTTTGAAACTATCCATATAGTCGCCTCGATATCCTTGCTAATGATTTCTAAATTTTCATATAAATTATTAAGAAACAAAACATGCAAAAATTCAGGAGTTGATGGGTTATTAACTAAGTCAGTATAATTTTCTAACAGCCAATTAACAGTATCTCCAGCATTGCTTAATGCTATTTCCTTTTCTTCTGTAACAAAGTCACCGAGAAAGAAATACAACATTCCCCCGGTAATTGCTGTAATTATCAAAAGAATTGCAATAAAAAACACGGCAATCTTGCTATACAGATTTTTAAACATTACTTCACCTCAAATTTGTAACCAACGCCCCAAACTGTCTTAACCTGCCAATTTTGATTTTCACCTTCTATTTTCTCCCTCAATCTTTTTATATGGACATCCACCGTTCTTGAGTCCCCATAAAAATCAAATCCCCAAACCTGCTCTAACAGTTGATCCCTTGTAAATACTTTATTAGGATTTGATGCAAGAAAGTAAAGAAGTTCCAGCTCCTTTGGAGGGATGTCCAAATCATTACCATTTACTTTCAAGGTATAATTGGATTTATTTATCACCAGATTCGGGTATACAACTTCTTTTACGCCGATTTCCTTGTGTTCATATCTTCTGAGTACTGCTTTGAGCCTTGCAACCAATTCTTTAGGTTCAAAAGGCTTTACTATATAGTCATCGGCTCCTAACTCAAGACCTAATACCTTGTCGAAGGTTTCACCCTTTGCTGATAGCATTATTATAGGTATATTGCTAACCTGACGGATTTCTCTGCACACCTGCCAACCATCCGCACCGGGAAGCATAATATCTAAAACAACAATATTGGGGGCGAAAGTTTTAAAGGCTTCAACACCTTTAATTCCATTGTATATAGTTAATACCTCATAACCTTCCTTCTCCATATACAGCCTTATGAGTTCACATATATTTACATCGTCATCTATAACCAAAACTTTAGTTTTATTGTTCATAATATTCATTCTCCTTAAGCCATAATATATTACCTAGACTTATTTTATCAAATATATTGTTTAGGGTAAACATATATTGCCGGTTATTAACATTTTGATCAAAAGATATGTAAGGCAAACTAAAAATGAGCTATGTCTTTTACATAGCTCATTTACCTGATTACTATCAGCATTTTCAAGCCTTTTTAATTTATTATTTCCGTGCGGATAGGTAAACTGTTTAAAACAATATTCTGAATCCTTATTTCTTCGTGCAGTTTCTTCTGCTCTTCCTTTATTTCCCGAAGGCTTTCCAATAATTTCTTGTTGTCATCGATTAATATTTTAAGCATAGCTTTTATTTCATCAAATGACTCCATATTGTCTTTTTTCATAACTATCTCCCCCAGCTTATCTATTTATTATCTATATATTAATGACACAAACACATAAAATGATTATATCAAACTTTTCTAAATTGTGAATATTTTCTTAACATTTTTCCCACTTTATTTTTTCATGGCACACCTCTTCATCACAAACACTATAAAATACCAAGCCTTCCACACGGCAAATTCATGAAGGAATATAATGGAATCTAAGATATCTAAATAATAAATTATCAAAATAAAAACTGGAATAACAAATATATAAAAGCATTCCAGTTTTTGTTTTGCGTGCGCATGTTAAAT
>JAEZUI010000159.1 GCA_023421115.1 Bacillota bacterium
CATCATCCACTGATAAATCTTGTAATATTAAATTCCACCCTTAAATTTGTAAGAGCTATTTCCACTGTTCAATATTCTACGGGTGGAATTTACTTTTGCAATTAAGATAAAGTATAAAAAAATAAAAAATACTTAATTTGGCTGTTGACAAAATAGCATTTCACAAGTATAATAGTTTTTGTCGTCAAATTAATATCGCATGCGGATGTGGCGGAATTGGCAGACGCGCTAGACTTAGGATCTAGTGTCGACGACGTGGGGGTTCAAGTCCCTTCATCCGCACCAAGAGGGTTTGAGAGATTTTTTAATCTTTCAAACCTTTTTAATTTTCATTGTTTTCTAACGAACTTCTAACGGATGAAAGTTCTTTTAACATAATGCATTGGTTAAGTATTTTAGCCATGTTTGCCTGTAACTATTGTTTAGCAATATGTGATATACTTAAAAACTCAAAAGATACTTTATGAGGAATGGAAACTTGAATAAAACTATAGCTGATATAATAGATAAACTAGTATTAAGAGATTTTCACAAAAAAAAGAGTATAAGCACTTACTTTAGAGCTGCTGATGAGCACGTAGAGGACTTGAATAGTTTTTATCCTATCCCTGCGATGCCCAACATAAAACTTGAGCAGCAGATGGAAGAGAATAAATATAACATTGGCAAGTTTTCATTTGAAAGTGAGATTGATAACGGATCAAGTAATAAATACTCTACCGGTTTATTCTATGAGAATAAAAATAATAGTCAACCTGCTAATGTTATTATTGTTCATGGTTGGAGAATGGATGACCTAGGTATATTGAAGAATATTTATCTTAAGCCATTTTCTTATATGGGATTAAACATGTACTATTTTACATTGCCATATCATCTTGAAAGGGAGCCTAAAGAATCACTATACAGTGGAGAACTAATGATTACAGCAGATGTAAATAAAACATTATTAGCCATAAAGCAAGCAATAACTGATATAAGAGCTTTAATAAAATGGATAAGGAATAATAGAAAAGGTAAAATAATTTTAATCGGAGTAAGTCTTGGCGGATTTATAACAAATTTGACTTCTGTTGTTGAAAATGATATTGATGCTTTAATACCAACTTTCTATGCAAATAATATTGCATATTCAATTTGGAATACCATACCGGGAAAATATATAAAAAAAGATTTTGAGCAAGGTAGATACACATACGAGCAGATTGAAAAGGCTTGGACAATAGTAAATCCAAGCAAATATAAACCGCTTGTTAAAAAGGATAATATCCTTTTGTTATCCGGTATTTATGATCATTTTGTTGTTAAAAATGATACGGATTTTCTGTGGGAATCTTGGGATAGACCTAAAAGGACATTATATCCTTGTGGACATGCTGGAATTGTTTTGTATAGGAGAAAGATAGCAAAAGACACTATGAATTTTGTAGAAAATATATTATAGGTGAATGTATGCTAATTCTTTTTATATTGTTGTGGATGATAGCTACAATATTAATATTAACAGACATTAAGAATGAATCTACAAGATGGGGAGGATTAATAGCCTTCTTTGCGGGCTGTGGAGGTTTGGGGATTGTATGGAGAGAAAATATGGTACCCTTCCCAACAACCTATATAACCAATGCTACATCAGAAACAAATAATTGTATAGTTCCCTATCCATAAAATAAAATCCACTGTGAAAAGTCAAAAACGTACGGTGCTGTTGTAGCACAGCTCCGTGCTATGCCATTTACTTGAATGGAATTGTCCTCTTAAGTATGGTGTTCCATAACTCAGAGGCGCCTATGAATGGGCGCTCCAATAATCATACTTTTAATTTTAAATAAAGTTATTCTTCTTTATTAAGCATATCACCTGTAAGATTTCGTCTCCAATGAACAATTGCAAGAATGTTTATACCATCTTCAACAACTTTATATATCATTCTATATGAATAAATAATTATTTCCTTTAAATCATTGTTACTAATCTCTTCAACTTTTCTACCTGTATTGGGAAATAGTTCTAAATATTCAGATTTATCAATAATATCATTAACAACCTTTTTAGCGTAATAAACAGAATCTTTTGCAATATAATCATATATTTGATGCAAATCCAATTTTGATGTACTAGACCACCTTACCATTCACCTATTTCCTTTCTCAACTGCTCCACACCAATAAAATTACCTTGGTTTATATCATTTTCACCCTTCATAACTTTATCAGCAACATATAACTTATACATAATCTCATCAATTTTTGCTGTATCCGGCATTTTTGATATTAAATCTATAGCTGTTTGTTTTAAACTTCCCATAACCATTCCTCCAATAAAGTTTTATAATATAATTATAGCACATTTAGAGTCCATAGAATCATTTTTCAACAACAAAATTGGATATGCTATTTATAGCCTCATCTTTGACAGTTGAAGAGAAGAAAAAGCTTGGAAACCTTTAATACAAAAGAAATTCAAGCTTTTGTTGTGTTGTGAAAAAGTGCGTAATATTTTTACCTTTTTGTAGCTTTAAAATTTTTTCATTTGTTTGATATTAACAATCTGATAATCTGTCCGGAAGCCAAACTTATCGTGTAAATCATCTGTAAAATCAGTTCTTGTATAAGTTGGAATATAGCCTTCTCCCTTTACTTCATAAAAATTCATATCTCGGATTACTGAAACAATCTCATCACAAGTATATTTTTCTGAAAGCTTCTTTTCCAACATCCTGTAAAATCATTAAGGAAATGAAACAAGTGGTAAAATGTGCTTTAATCCTATCATCCCTTTGTAGATATACAGGTCTTGCCTTGAATTCTGACTTCATGTACGGAAGGATTCTTCTATTTCCCAGCGCCTTCTATTAACTTTAATTATAGCAGTTGCATCATCTTCGAGGTTGATGCATAGTGCATAGAAACCATCATAATCATAAGCTGCCTCATGCGCTATTAAATCGGTATCGATGCCAAATATTTCTCGATTAGCTAATTCGCCATCAGGTGTACAGCAGGACTTGGAAATAAAACGTTTGTAATCATTGGAATTACATTTCTTAAGCTTTTTAGGATTTGTTTTGAAAAGTTTTTGAGCACGTTCTACTTGACGATTTCGGATGGTCTGCTGATAATTTCTATACTTTAGCGAGAAGGTCACAACGAGGTTTTGTTCCAGACCATCTTCTTTTGTCCAACGCATATTAAGCGAAAGTGGTTTTACTGTGCATACTAAGTTTATAATATGACGCATTTTTTCAGGGTTTAGCCTTTTTTTACGTCTAGCCTCTTCAGTTATTGTCAGAAGCTTTTCGTATTCAGTGGATTTTTGTTCATTACCTACGGAGTTAATCGTGTAAGATTTATTTAAATGATATATAGTTCCTCTGCCGGTTTTGTTATTTGTAACTAAAAAACCTTTTTCAACCGAATTTTGAAGCAGTTTTGTAATGTCATAAGAATGTTCCTGCGATAATTCCTGAATCCGCTTGTTTGTGACTGCTCCTTCGAGATATGCCGTAACTAGGGTAGTTACAACAATTTGCTTGAAAGTATTAAATTCATATCCAAACATTTTTTTTAGTGCTACGATAGCATCATCTGGAATCAATGAAACAGTCCAAAGTCTTAAGACTGTTTTATCAGGAGTAGTTTCCTCTTTCAACTCTATATTTCTCCAATGTTGTTCATTCCATGCACGAAGGATCTTTGGTAAACCTGAACCTGCTCGTTCTCCTAAGTTTATAAGGCTAAATATTTTTTGAATTGTTCTGTTTCTAGGAACAGAATTACCACCTTGTAACGCAATTTCCGGAGGTATTTTCATTCGGCCTGCATTAGAAAACGTATAGCCAGTTTTATCACGGATGATAACTATTCCTGTAGGCAAATTGTAATTGGCATGAATAATACAATTTACAAATGCTTCTTTTACTGCTTGGTGCACATGAGTTTCGTCAATTCGTACAAGATATTCCATATGAAAAGGTATTTTTAGCCCCTCAGTAAGTTTTCCAATTACCTTGAAATAAAACTGGTATAAATTTGTTTCCCATCTTCCATCCGGCTATATCCTATCCGTCCATCGGACTTCAGGATCATCAGAAAGGTTTTCTCTATAATCAATAAAAAATTCTGGAAATGCTTCAATAATTGGATTGCTCTTGCCGAAGAAAAGAAGTCCTGCTACTGTAACACATTCTTTTCCTGTTTTTCTGTCTTCAGTCAGAACTTGTAGTTGTTTGAGAAATTTTTTGACGTCTAGATCCACCCAAGGGTGATCCAAAAGATGCTTAACATTCAGCTCCAAGTTCAACTGTATTCCAAATAATATTCTTCAAATAGGGATAAAATCGGTTTGTGTTAGTTGTCATAAAATATTTATGTCCATATTAAGTGGTAAGCGTTATAATAATTGAGGTCAAAATACACTATTAATATAATCATGATAATATTTTGTAACACACTGCCTGTAGCTACAATAGGTCATTTTTTGAAATGACCTTAACAAATAAATAGTACGCAATTTCTTGCATTTTTATTTTGTTTTAGTATAATTATTATAGATAAAAAACATATGTTTGGTTATTGTGTTCAAGAATCAAACTTATTATTTTTGCTATAAGGGAGATAGAATATGAGTAATGAATTGGATAATCAAAATAAAGGTGAGCTTCTAATATACCTGACAGAAGATGGAAAAACAAAAATTGATGTTTTCTTTGAAGAAGATACTATTTGGTTAAATCAAAAGCAAATAGCTCAATTATATCAAAAAGGTGTAAATACAATAAATGAACATATAAAACATGTTAGAATTTCAAAAAACTATTTATTAGAAAAATTAATCTGTATATTATTGATACTTGTTTTCACTACTTCATGCGCATCAAAAAATAATGAACAAGACAAAACAACTTTAGAAAAACAAATTGCTTCATCTAATCCAAATTCTGAGAGTTTACTTACACCAATAAACTTGCCGACTGCTGAAAAAAATCTTGCTCCTACAAGTGCGCCAACTAATGTTAATACTCCTGATCCGCGTAAGAGAATAGCAGACCCAGATGGAGACGGTTTTGTAAACTTCGCCATGGAAATAGATGGGGAGAAAAAATTCTTTAAGGTTCCTGTCGACGAAGCGTTGAATGATAGAGAGACTGTAATGCGGAAGATAAAGGACGGCGAAATATCGGAATCTGATGATAGTATAGCACAAACACTGAAGCGTTTAGAAAATAAACAGAATGTAAGTTCTAAAGAACCCGCAAAGTTGCTTTATGAACAAATAAAGAATAAAGTAGCTAATGGAGAAAGTTTAAGTGATCTAGAAAAGGATGCGTATTTTTCATATTTAAGTGAGGAGAGAAAAGATATATTTGCTACTATGGACATTGGTGTAAAAGGATTAGAAGAATATAGCGTGTATGAGTGGATAAAAGCTCATGTATTATCTTATTATTGCAATGAATCCTATTTTGAAATTATAAAAATGAGGGATTCAAATAGTACATGGGCAGAAATTGCAAAATCTTTAGGTATAAACTATGATATTATACCTTCCGAGTACAAAAAAAGTCCTTATGAAGAATAGAACACCCCTGAAATACCAGTATTGCTTAGCGAATGTATTTCAACGTTTTTCGGAAGTAAGCATTAGTATCTGAAGTAAAAAACGGTTTGTGACAAAAATGTTTTGTAATCTAAGAAGATGCAACAAATAAGATGATAAGAAGTTTTGGAACTTTATGGAGTGAATATAAAAATAAATTCCTAGGGTAGAAAAACAATAAAACATGCAATTCATAACCAGTATACATAATTTATTATTTTCTTTTTCACTTGGGTGTTTATTTTTTCTATTCTTTGTTATATAATGTATATGACTCATTAGTAATTTCTTTCAATGTTTTTCTCACTCGCTAAACATTATTCTATGGAATTACCATGAGTCGCTATTTTTTTGCATTTCGGTATTTAATTTTACAACTTACAATTTTAATAGCAGGGAGGAACCTATGAAAGCTCAGCAAGTGAAGATGAGGAGGGAGAATATGTCTCTAAAATTAAGAGAAATCATATCACTATTGTTGGTGTTGGCTTTGATGGTCACCACACCAATCGGGATACAAAGCGCGGCCGCTGCTGCTCCGCAGGACACAAACGGAACAGTAGACAGTGACATGCCACAGGAGGATTGGGCTGCCATGAAGTTGGGCGATACTTTGCTGGGACCGGATGATACTTCCACAGAGCCTACAAGAACTGAATTTAATGAAAATTCATTGACCGCAAGCCAGAAGCCCTTCTGGCCCGAGGGCAGTGCTGTGTCCATTCAGGAGAGAACAAAAGATTATATTTGGCTAAGATGGACACCGGCCCAAAAGGATGGTGGGATGCTAGAGTATACTGTCCGCATATACAAGGACAATGAGCTTATCCGCACATCAGACCCGCTTAGTATTCCTGAGTATATTGCTTTCGTTCTTTTGCCGGATTCCGTTCTTTTGATGGATACGAACTACAGATTTGACATAGAAGCTAAAGATATGGATGGTAATGTTTCGGAGGTGCTTTCCCAAACCATCAGCACCCTTTCGGAAAACGGCTTTGCTCCGCCTTTCTGGCCTACGGGAAGCATCCTGACCGCAAGCGATAAGACCCATAATACGGTTAGCCTAAGCTGGTCACAGGCTCAAGACGGCAATCAGACTGAAAACCTGGTGACAGGCTACGCGGTTTATCAGGGTGATACGCAGCTTGGAACGGTTACAGGAACGGTCTATACGGCTGCTGGCCTTTCACCCGACACTACATATACTTTTAAGGTGCAGGCAGTGAATGAAGAGGAGATGTGGACAATTGATGGACCAAGCATTACCGTCACTACCAACCCTCAGCCGGCGCTGGGAATCACAGAGTTGCGGCTGAATGCCCCGCATAGAAATATCAAAGGCTCTCTTTATATGGGTGATACGGTGCACCTTGAGCTGATTGCCTCTGAAACCGTCTTAACACCTACGGTTAAGGTGGCCTATGAGGAATGGGATGCTGGGAGGGATGCCGTCCAAGCTAAAACGAAGGATGTTGGCTTGAGCGAAACAGCCCCCGGCAGCAAAATCTACAAGGCGAATTTTGTGCTGACCGAGGGGATAAGCAAGATAACTTCTCTTCAAGCTGGAACAATAATTACAGAGCTAAACCTTGTTGTGGCAGGCCGCTTGAAGGTAGAAGCAGAGGCCCCCGGTGCAATGACTTCTCATGAAACAGCGGAATTCAACAAAATCATAGCCGGTTCTTTTGTCAGGGTGAGCAAAACTGGCGCGAATAGCCTTACTTCACGATTTTCCGAGGGGAGCCTGGCTGTTACCATAGAAGGTCTGGAAAAAGGGGAGTATGGGCTGCAGCATTTTCTGGGCTATGACATGCTGCTTCACGAAGCTTCACCTGTCAAAATCAAAGCAGGATTAGAAACCGTACTGACCTATACTCCGAAAACTCCTGCCCGGGTTAAAGTCCGGGTTGTGGAGGACAACTCCGGGAATCCTCTTAGTAATGTGGCAGTCAAGGGAGAGGCAAATCTGATGAATGGCGGAACATACACGATTTTCGCTAGAACAGATGAAAATGGCTATGCCGCAGCAGATGGCCTCTATTTTGCCCAAAATGTAGTGACAGGTTCAGAAATTAAGCTTGAGGCCAGCTATCAGACAGATGCAAAAAATGTAGCCGATCTGTACGAGGATAAATCCTTATCGGAAGACAGCTTGAAAATAGGAGACAACGAGGTTGAGGTCAGGCTAAAGAAAGTGCCGATAGTGACCCTAGAGGGTATGGTTACGAATGATAAGAATGAACCTATAAAAAACGCCAACGTGCTGATGACCCAGACATATAAGGAAGCCGTTCTCAATACATCCTGCTTTACTGGCGATAATGGCAGGTATACCATGCAAGTGGCACAGATTGACGGCGAGTTTTCCGTTAACACAGAGAGTAATTCCGTGCAGGAAGAAATCACCCTGACGGACGGAGTTAACACCCATGACGTTATAGTGCCGCTTCCTGAATGGGCGAGCTTAAATATAATTGTGAAGACAAGGGACATTTCCGGCGTTGAGACCATAAGGGAGAAAAACTGGAGCGGCGTTTGGACATTTGTCAGAAATATCACAAAAGATAGCCCTGCGATATTTCGGTCGGGTGGAAATTCTCCCTATAATAGTATAATTGGAAGTCCCGGCCAGCAAATAGAAGTTTTTTGCAGGGGAGATAGAAGCGGTTATGGCAGCGAGGCCGTCACAGTCACCCTAGATGAAAATAACTATGCCGAAGCCACGGTTGTTTTAAAACAACTGGGCCGCATAGAGGTTCAGATTACAGGGAAAGATGGAGATCCACTGCCGGAAAAGGCAAGACATCTATACGTATACACTAAGGATAATAAATTTGTAGGCAGAACAGGATCATCTGTGCCGGATATATCATTCAGTATGCCGGATGACGACTATAAGGCTGTTGCCTCTTGGGATCTGAAATGGGGGCATGAAGACTTTTCAATCTGGCAGGATGACCGAAACTGCGTTCTTATCGACAGCTTCACTGTACGGGAAGGCGAAATCACCAGCCTAGGCACAAAAAGGCCCGTCTATTCCGGTGATCATACTCTTTATTTTATCCACAATGCAGCCAGCGGTCTTATTTCCAGCCACAGCGTAGTAGTACCTGGTACGATTGTTACCCTGAGGGCTGCTTACGATTACGATGATATTGGGTTTATAGATTCCGGCAAGCTGGAGCTTGCGGCTTATGTTCCGCTGGGCACCGAGCTGGTTGAAAATTCAGTTATTCACAGGGTAAGCAAGGGCGGGGGAGATGTGATACCCGTTATCGCCGGCAACAAAAAAAGTATCACCCTTGATTTAAAGGACCGCCAGTCGTCAGCCGCCGGCTCCCTGACCTATCAGGTCGAGGTGAAGTATGTGTCGGCTTATGAAGAAATCAGAGCCAGCGCCGAGCTGCGGTACAATGTAAGGGGAGTTCCCCGGTTTGAAGAGATTGGCTCTGTTTTCATGAACACGAAATGGATAACTCTAAATGCTCCCCTCGAGGTGGACAAGGATAATGCACTGGAGCCGGTGAGCCTCAGCGGTCTTGCGCCTGCCGGTAATATCGTGGAGCTTTACGACGGTAATATTAAAATAGGTCAGGTAAAAGCCGCACCTATAGGGCTATGGTCTGCCAAGGTTTTACTGCCGGACAGGGGAATGCCGATTTTTCATTCATTAACGGCAAGGACAAAAGCCGGAAGCACAGGGGGTACGGAGTATGTCGATTCCGCTCAGGTTCTTGTGGGAGTGGATGGAGAACAGATTACCCATATTATATTGCGGCAGGGAGAGCGCTCTACCTCGGCGTCCCTTCAGCAGGGTCTAAGGGAATTCCTGTTCACCTTAGATACGTCCGGAAGTGATGTTATGGTGGACGCCATCTTTAAAGACGGAGACAAGGTGAAGGATGTAAAGATATCGGGTCATAGCACGGAACGCAAAGGAAATACTTTCAGTACACGTATCTCGCCCCAAATACCCTATGTCACCGTAGATTACAACGAAAGAGCTGTTGGATATAAGGATATTTTAAAGTATGACCACGGGGAAGTGCCGGCATATATAACTGAAGCGGACGTAAAGTTTGCAGATGCGGCAAAGACGAAAGAGGATGTCAGGTATGAGTTTGGTGCGGATGGCTATTTGAACTCTTTAGATCTCCCCGCAGTCAATATGACGATGGGGAATGTGAATGCAACTGTCAGTATGAAGGTGGAGCAGACGGACTTTGATCCAGCAAATGCAAAAAACCGTACCTTGCTTGGAAATGACATGTATGGTTATGATTTTTCCTATGAGCTTGTAGATGGGAGATATGTTATTACAGCTTATCTGGATAGGCGTCTGCTGCCGGAAACGGCCGGGGTTAAGGGTCGGAGGATGAGTCCCTTTGCCGCTAAGTCAGGCCTAGAAGTGGTCAAAACCGTAATTGATTTTGCCAGTGATGGAGAGTCCCTGATAGGAGCTGCCGGCGACCTTTCAAAATCGGCACAAATGGCCGGACTGTTGTCAAGATATGAGCGTGTACGGCCCAATCTGGAGCCCCATATGGCGGAGTATTACGATAATCAATTGTCAAGGATGGGCAAGGATATTTTGATGGGAAAAACCCTTGGACTGGTGGGAGAAGGCGTAGGGAAGGCCGGCAATCTAGTTCCTTTGTTGGGTCAGGTTGTGACCGAGATAGCAGGGTTTATATCCGGCAAGCTTTTGGGGGATATGTTCGACAACGAATTTTCCTCCGACTACAATAGGCTAATGACCCAGCTAAAAGGCTTGCCCAGTTGGCAGGAGCAGAGCAAATATGACGCATTTAATTATTCACAGTTCTGGTGGTACGACGGAAAAGATTACCACCAGTATAAGAGTGTCAAGGTAAGAC
>JAEZUI010000073.1 GCA_023421115.1 Bacillota bacterium
CAACGTTGAAAATTATACCTAATCTATTAATCTATTTACATTTGATGACCTTAAAATGCTGATATTTACTTGATGGCTTTTCATTCGTTTGCATAAGAATGCGAATTAATTATCGTCTTTATGCTCATAATTAACTACTTTTCCATCGCTTAAATGTTTAAAGCGTATTGTTACCACATCTATTCCATAGGGCGGGTTATGTGCTCCAACATAAGTTGATATTTGTATTCTTGCTTCATACTCATAGGGGGCTACTACTTTAACATCTTCGATTTTTGTTAAATCAAAGCCCCTTGGTTCTTTATAATAATTATCAACTGCTTCTTTAATCTGGAGTGCATAGTTAATCATGATTAATCTTTCTAAAAATGATAGCTTTTCTTGGCAAGACAATTTATTCCATTCAACCTGTGATATTGAGGTTTTAGACAACCCATTTGCCAAAATCCCAATGTGTTTAATGTCGTAGAGTTCCTTTTGTTGTTTAGAGTTATTACCAAAAATAAAAGTGCTAAATAGTGGATATGCAATTACTGCTACTACTAAAATACACATTACGGCATACTTTTTCTTCAAAAGTACCATCTCCATTTTAAATGTTACTTTTAGATTTTCCTAATGTGTATTTTTTATAACTATGTTTTGTTTAAGCTTCCATTTTCAATAATTGCTATTATTGTCCACATATAAAATTCACTTTACCTCGTAATAAAATTGATATTGTTATTGGGACCCACGCTCGGCCCCAAACCCCTCCCGGAAGACAACAAGAATTGATTTAAAAAAAATCAATTCTTGTTGTCTCTTATTATGCTCTGTCATATAACTTCCCTCTAAGGTTAGCTAATTAAGATTTTAGCCGTTTATTTTCTTCTTCCAAGGCTTTAATGCGCTTATTTTTGGCTGCAATCAAAACATCTTTACTGGCATCTGTCATTTCTCGCTTTACTTGCTTGGGTGATGGTAATCCAACTTGTTGTTTCCGCAGTGTCTCAATACGCTCCCTCACATCAGAATGATTATAGAGATATGCTTTTGAAACGCCGGATTCCATTGAAACACTGTTGAAGTTAATTCGGCCTTTCTCTTTAATAAGTTTCTGAATGGCTGTATCGACTTTCTTAATAGCAGCATCCTTTTTATTTCGGATGTGAGCTTTAAGGCCTTCTGTATTAGGATTTTTGGCATTACCCATTATTTCGTTCCTCCCCAATATACTCACGACCTTTTTTACCAGCCTTATGATGTGTCTTTCCATCTTTAAGGACTGTCAATATTGCTTCATATCGTTCTAAAAGAACTTGGTTCTTTTCAACCCACACATTCCGATTTTGAGATTTGCCACGTTCAACAATAGACTTAGTTTCCTGTATTTCCAATTCATATTGAGGAATAAAATCTGGAGTTGTGCAAAGATTCCTACAGGTTAAACATGGATTTAGCTGTGTATGGCATTCCTGCTTTTTAGGCTTCATGCAATATCCTAAAGGCATTCTGACTGCATCCAAGGTAAATCAAGACACCAGTTTGGTATAGCTGCAGATGTTGATGGTTTTGCAAAAAATCTTTCAATTCAGGATCTAAAGCCATTTGGACTTGTAAAGCCTCTTCCTAACGAAGATTGGCACATTGAACCTATAGAAGCAAGAGTTACTTCCAGTGCTCCTCAAGTCCTCCCCGAAGAATTAAAGTACATAGAAATAAATAAAGAAGGACTTAAGTCATATCTAATTAGTCGTAACTCGATTCTTGATGAAGATAAGTAAATTGATGCGTTCAAATACTTAACGAAATATTGACATCTCATTACATTAAATGTATAATTTTCATAGTTCTATATGAATCACTTTTTTTTAAAAAAAATTTATTTTATGTGATAATTTGGTATAATTATCAGTCTTATAATATAGGATAACAAAAATTGTTTTAGCTTTAGTCTTTACTATGCATAGTCTAAAGATAACAAATAACAAACTAAAAGGAGGTGAATAAGTAAGAGTAAAGGAATTACTATCATTTACACTTGCCGCTTTGGTAGTAGTCGCCCCTTTATCTTTAGTAAAATCTACAAATCCATATAGTACTTTTAATAATAATAGAGTTATTCAAAACCTATAACCCAAATGATAGAGATGCATCTCTAAAAACCACAAGCACAAAGCAACAAAAAAAGCAATATATCCCAGGTGTTCAGAATTTGTATTTGTAGATAATGATGAGTTAAAAAACTCAAGCTGATAACACTATACAAGTATTGATTTCTGCGTACTTGGAGTTAACAATTACATACCCTAATACTGATTATTCAAATATGAACGGTACTTCTATGGCTACTTCCGTATTAGTGGTGTAATTGCATTGATGTTGCAGATGTTAGAAATGATATGGATAACTGCGGAATCGCTTTAGCAAAGGAATATGCAAATATTATCGCTAATTATGCTGAGGGTACGAGATATTGGATATGGAATTTTAAAAGTAATTAAATAAATAAGTTATACAATATTTTAAAAAAAGGAGTGTCATTTTATTATGAATAAGCGTTTTCTCAAAAAAAAGTTTTTACTTTTAATGATAAGTGTTTTAGTTATATCAAATCTTTCTACAGTAACATTTGCTACTGGTGTTTCAGAGAGTAAAAGTCCAAAACAAAAAATAATCGAAGTAAAGCCTAGAGAGAAGATTTATGATATTGGTATATACAAAGATGTTGGCAATTTTCTTATCGATTACTTTAATAGTTTATACAAAATTACAGAAACTGGGGATTTATCCAATTTAAAACAACCTATATTAGATACAAATACATATATGATTTTAAAAGACTTTGAATATACCAGTAATTTTTATAAAGTGTTCCATGGTGGTGTACAAGATGTTTCTCTGGACCAATTTATCATAAAAGAAGTACAGGAAATTGATGATTACTTGAATGTTAATGTTTATGTTAATGTTTCATATGTTTTTAATAAAAACGAAAGAAATGCTGTTGGTTCTTTATATAAAGTAAAAGTGAAAGTTGGAAATCCTTATGAAGTTACTGCTATTGATAAAACAAGTATTGACATTCAACTCACAAAGGATGCATTAAAAGTTAAGCTCAAAAACAAAGAACAATTTAATAGTACAAGCTCAACCCAAACTGACGTTCATTCCGAAGAATTAAAGATTATAGATGAAATTTATAATGAGAGAAACAACTCGTTAGAAACAGAAAAGAAAAAAGCTGATGAAGCTGCAAAGTCTAGCATAAATCCAAAGAATAGTACTGATACCATAGAAGACAATTCTTCTTTTGTAAGTCCATCAGCAGTATCAGTCGGCTATGGACCTTGGGATGCCGGGCATTATGGTCATTGGTTTGGAGACCACTATCAAAATTATATTTTTAAGAGAGCAAGCTTGGATTGTACTAACTTTGTATCGCAA
Source organism: Bacillota bacterium (assembly GCA_023421115.1). Classification (GTDB taxonomy): domain Bacteria; phylum Bacillota; class Clostridia; order Acetivibrionales; family Acetivibrionaceae; genus Acetivibrio. Next base: position 3,430 of record JAEZUI010000073.1, read on the forward strand.
TGTATTTGGAATGGGTATGGTGGCTCTAGTGGATATACTATTAGTGATATAGGATACGATTCAAGTTATTACTATCATTCTACAGCGCAGGCATTGAGGCAAAGAGTGGCTGATAATTATAGGCAGACTAGTAAATGGTATGGAAGAAATTATGATTCTCCATATGGAGATCCTATATCAAGCTTTTGCGGCGTTCCTAGTCTTTGGGATTTCGCTACTACTAATACAGGAACAGGTCCCAAGGCTACAGGATATAATAATGGTAATGTTTATACTCAATTAAGTACTTCTATGGGGCGTGGGGATATATTGCAATTCTTTTATTCAGCCACAAACACATGGTATCATTCAGTTATAGTTGTTACAACTGTAAATTATTATGTATCTGATTACACAAAAGTTAGAGTCGCACAACACCAAGACGAACATTACAATAGACCACTCGACCAACTAATCCAGTATTTCGGAGGAAGCACATGCAAAATGCGTCTCTTACGACCTAAAAATACTACCTTTTAATTGAACTAATTCATATTAATTATATTTACTTTGACAATAAGCCTGCAAAATTACTGGATTTTATCAGTAATTTTGCAGGTTTGGCTATTATAAAGGAGGAGAAGATAGTTATGTTTAAAAGGGTCTGTGTTGTAGCTTCTGTATTAGTTTTACTAACTGCATGTAGTTCTAATAAAAGTAATGTTAACGATCCTATTACCTATGTAAGTAATACTAATACGCCTGCAACCATTGAAAATACATCTAATACACCACTAATCGAATCACCTAAAAATAAAGAACTCGGCAGGAATCCGAATACTTTTATCCTAAACTATGATAACAACAAAATATATTACAAATCCTATGCTTTAATCAATGGAGAGAACCGTTATCAAGGTTTATTCTCAAAAAATATAGATGGAACGAATAAAAAGTTATTATATAGCGATTTTGAAGGATTCCTTAACGTTTATAACGATTTTTTATACTTCACCAACACAAAGGGACAATTAATTGAGCTAAATTTAAGCTCTCAAAAGGCAGAAGTAATAGCTGGTGATGATAAATATCATATCTATGGTCCTTTGATAATACAAGATGTATTATTCTATAACAATATTGATGATGAGGATAACTGTTATTTAATAGCTTATAATCTCAAAGAAAAAGATAAAATAGTAGTTGCTGAGAACACGTGGTGGAGATTTTTAAGTAATTTTAAGAATGAAGTATGCTTTCTTGACAAAAATAAAAATTTAACGACCTGGAATTACACGACAAAGAATTATACATCTCATGGACATTTTGATATGGAGATATTACAGATGCTTAACGACGGCAGTGTAATTGGCTATAAAGATAAGAGCTTTATAAAAAGTTTAAACGGCAAATTGACACCATTACTTAAAGTGGAAAATATGTTTAACTCCCTTATAGTTGACGACAACCTATTTATTACTACTGTAGACGAACACAGTTATACGCAAATTTTAAGGTATTCACTTAAAACTAATAAATTAGAAAAAATAGCAAGTCCCGATTTTCCGTTAGTCGGATATTACAGTAAGTATTTGTTTTGTTCTTCAGATTCAGGAATGGGTGATCTTCAAATTGTTGACACTGAAAATGGCGAGTACAAAACATTTGACGATAGGTTTAATTAGAGAGTAACTTCGTTTCTAAAACCTAGATATAGCGTGAAAACATATTACATCTGCATGTATATCGTATAGGTTATTATTAATAATTAAGCAAGAAGACTCGGGACGAGAGTATAAATTGATAGGAATGGATGAATAATGTAGGTGCAAAAATGGCCGGTCTGATAAACTCAGCGGTCATTTTTTGCATTAATTTATAGAAATTTTACACCATATTAGGGGTAGTGGGAGCATCCTGACAATTATCTTAACTATTTAGAAAGAGTCCTTGACAATAAAGGTTTTCAACGTTGTTTACATGTAAACAACGTTGAAAATTATACCTAATCTATTAATCTATTTACATTTGATGACCTTAAAATGCTGATATTTACTTGATGGCTTTTCATTCGTTTGCATAAGAATGCGAATTAATTATCGTCTTT
>JAEZUI010000081.1 GCA_023421115.1 Bacillota bacterium
GTAACCCCATCTCTAAACCCTTTTGCAGATCCTTCATATGTACCATCTTTGTATATTGATGAAGGCTCCTTTGTATCTGTACCCTCTGATTTGTTATCTTTTGTAGGTTCCTCGGAATTACTTACAGTTGCTTTTGTTGCTTCCGGTTCACTTTGTTGACCATCTGACGCCACATTTCCAGGTAAAAGCTTTGCCTTATCTAGGGCAGCAGCAACAGCGTCCTTGATACCCACACAACTGTACGTAGCACCCGATACAACGTCAACTTCTGTAGATTGTGAACTTAATATTTTATTTGCTACAAAATCATATGCACGGTCAAAGTAAGGGGCATCGTCTCCATGGGACACAACTTCAATATCTCTAACAGTATCACCTTCAACTGTAACCGATACAGTCGTAACAGCACCTCTAAAACCTGTGCCGGAACCTTCATATTTACCATCATTATAAATCTTATTTTCCGATACTTTTATAATACCGTCAGTTGAAGCCTGTTTGATACCATTTGATTTGAATGTAAATGCTCCTAAATAGTATACCGAAATCATAATGAAAACTGCTGCAACTGCTGCAATTCCTGTGTTAATATCTTTTTTAACAGCTTTTACAGTAGCATTACATCGGCGACATGCAGGTATACACTTAAAACATTGGATACACTCTCCAGAATCAACCCTCTCATACTTATAAAGAGGAATTCCCATTGCACAACTATTCGTACACAATTTACAAGAACCACACTTTTGTGTAGTCTTAGAAATCTTTACAATCCTTAGGCGTGATGTCAAGGTAAAAAAAGCTCCCAATGGACAAAGATATCTACAGAAGAACCTTTCAATGAACAAAGATGCTATTATAATAGCAAATAATATAAATGTTCCTATTGTAAACTCTGTTAATGCAAAAGGAATGTTAGGAACTTTTCCAACTGTCGCAATCACTCCAAAAGCATCCCATGGATTTGCTCCCTCAAACATCGATAAATCAAAGGTCCAAACAGCAATAATTAGAAAAACCAAGACAACGTATTTAAAATATTTTAATACCCTATCTAGTCTTTCACTCACCTTAAACTTAATTTTAAACACTTTGCTTGAAATAAGGTAAAGCATGTCCCCTAATGTACCAAATGCACACATCCATCCACAAAAAAATCTACCTAAAATAATAGTTGCTGGTATTACAGCAATCACTTCTATTAATCGTGGTAAACTATCCGTAAAACTAAAGCTCTGATTTATAATACTAACATAAATATGTTTTATTCCGGCAAATGCATTTATGTATATGCTAGGTAGTATTATAAAAAAGAGTATTTGGACCATAAATTTTATAACTTGTAAACCCGATATTCTTTTGTTATCTCTCACAAAAATCCTCCCTTTAGGCAATCTTTCTTAATAATCCATATAATATTTATAATAACAAACCCCATTAAATTAATCTTTTTAAATGCAATTTACCAGGTACTTTAGAAATCAATTAACTTCTTATTTTAGGCTTCAAACTTAATATGCTACATTATATACCATATATTATATATTTCAAAGCTTAAATCAATCTTAAAATTTCATCTTCAATGCACTCTATGATTAAAACACCAAATTTGAACATAGTATTATATAAGAGCCCCCTAAACACAGACAAAAGCCCTTGATATCAAGAGCTTTTGTTTATATGTACTTAAAATATATGTTATTTATAAAAAATATTATGACGTGCTCAGTGAATCAATATCTCTTTGTGTCTTTTTATCCTTGTTTTCACTGCTGCCATCTTTACCTTCCTTAATCCTAGACTCAACTTTCGAAGCCTCCATAACCTTTTCAGTTATAATAGAATTAATTTCTTCTATAGAATCCTCGACGGAGAAAGTTTTCTTAATTTCCTCAAGTACTGCATTATCAGACAGACTTTCCATATCAATATCCATGCAGCTATCTTCAGTGCACAATCTAAACAACGCCTTATATTGGTAATTATCTTCTGTGATGTTTAAATTTACAACTTTCAAGTCTTTACAAAGCATAAAAATGCCCCCTTCTGTTCTAAAATTAATATTAAAAATATGCCTTATCCATTTGCTGCTAATGGAGAAGGAACAGTATAAACTCTTGCTGCCATCTCGGCATCTAACATCAAAATACCTTTTCCGTCCGTCTCTCCTACCAATCTAATCTTGCTTAAGTTTTGTTCTGCATTGTCTTCTTCCTCAGTTTGCTCATCAATAAACCATTTAATAAATGAACTTGTCTTATGGTCACGTTCTTCAATGGCTTGGTCGGCAATATTATAAATTGACCGTGTAACGTATTGCTCATGTTCTAGGGATTTTACCAAGACCTCTTCAATAGAATTAAAGTCCCACTCAGGAGCTTGCAATGCCTGAAGTTTTACACGTCCTCCAATAACATTTAAATAATTAATAAAAATTATAGCATGATCTCTTTCTTCCATTGCCTGAATTCTAAACCAATTGGCAAAACCATTTAAGTTTCTTGATGTAAAGTATGATTCAAAAGAAAGGTAAAGATAAGCAGAGTAAAACTCCTTTTGGATTTGATCATTCAAAAGCTGTTCAATTTTTTCACTAACCATTTGTCCCATCTCCTTATTAATTTTAAAATTATATTTTTGTTTCAAAGTAGTATTTCAGGACGTTTCCTAAAATAACCCACTAAATATTTGTGCCAATATCCCACCAAATAACTTTTTAGAAATAGTAAGTATAAGCCATTCAATCACTTATACAAAAATATACCCATATATAACATGATTAAAACTATTTTTGCGAATTTTTTTTTAAAAATAGCAATTGCAAAGTTTTTTTGAATTACATTAAACCTTGTATGACCCTTTGAAATAGACTTTATTACTATAATAAATTTGAATTATTGCCTGCAATATAATGAATATAACTTCAGTTTAGTGCGTAGAAATAATAAGTACCATACATACAACCAAAGGGGAGATTTTCTATGTTATTAAAAGGAAAGAAAATAGGCTATGCCTTTACCGGGGCGTACTGTGTTTTTGACCAAACATTCCCACAATTAGAAAAGCTGGTAACCAATGGAGCTGAAGTTGTACCGATTGTTTCGAGCCAAGTTTCTGTTACCAATTCACGCTATGGAAATGCAGCTGATTTCTTAACCAAAATGAGCAAAATTACAGGAAATAGTGTAATACAGACTATCGTAGATGCAGAAATATATAATAAAGTTGAGTCACCTATGGACTTACTGGTTATTTCTCCATGCACAGGCTGCACTTTATCAAAGCTAGCTGATGGTTCTACCGATACTCCTGTATTAATGATGGCAAAAGAGTTATTCAGAAATAGCAAACCTGTTGTACTTGGAATAGCAACAAATGACGGACTTGGAATAAGCGCAAAAAGTATAGCCACCCTACTTAGCACAAAGAACACCTTTTTTATTCCGTTTGGACAGGATAATCCTACTGATAAGCCTCTTTCTATTGTAGCTAAATTTGATTTAACGATACCAGCAGTTATTGATGCATTAAAAAAAGAACAGCTTCAGCCTATTCTTGAAAAGTATTAATGCTGAGTGTATACCAATAATAATTTTTTGTCCTCAAATAAGTTAATTTCAAAAAATAACCTATGCAATTTTTAGGTCACAAAGCACATCATGGAGGCTATTAAGCTTCAAACATAGGAACATTATTTTGTTACACAAAAAATGCAAACCATTTTTTAAAAATGGCCATTGCAAAGTTTTTTTGGAATTATCTAAAATGCAGCAATCCTTATCTTTTTAGGCATCTCAACTACATACATGAATTAGTTGTAAAGGATAATAAAAACGCCAATTATCGGATTTGGATGATTGGCGTTTTTTTTATTCTTATTCACTTTAAAATAGATGTATTTCGGAATTATCAATATTAATAACCACTCTGATATTCTCAAAAATAAAAATCGCTGATAGAAAATAATAATTTCTCCTATAAATATTTTTTATTTACTATGAAAAACTATATAAGGTGATGTTAAAATTACTATTTACTATTACTCTATAAAATTTATGTACAACAAAACGTGAATAAACCCATTTTTGATTAAAAGGAGGAGAATGGCTTTGAATTACGATATACTCTTTACCCCATTTAAGATTGGGAATATGGAAATAAAAAACAGGTTTGTTATGTCTCCTATGGGATTAAATTCAGCTCGTCCTGATGGAACTATTGATAATGACGAAATTGACTATTTTGAAGAACGTGCTCGGGGAGGAACTGGACTCATTATCATGGGCTGCCAATTTCTAACGGAGAAACTTGCTCAGGGGTCTCTTGAGGGCTATCTTGATAATACTTACGTAATTCCACAACTTACAAACTTAATTGAAGCAGTTCACAAGTATGGCACTAAGATATCGGCACAATTAAGCTGCGGAACAGGTAAAAATGCCTTTGCCAATATGTTGGAGGAGCGTCCCGTATCAGCCTCCGAAATACCATCTATGTTTGACCCTAATGTAATCTGTCATGCGCTTACCATTGAAGAAATACAACAGATTATGAAACAATTCAATTTCTCCGCAAAGTTGCTAAAAGATGCCGGTTTTGACGCTATCGAGGTACATGCTCATGCCGGTTATTTAGTTGACCAATTTATGTCTTCTGTGTGGAACAAACGTGAGGATGAGTACGGAGGAACACCGGAAAAACGTATGCGTTTTTCCGTAGAAATTGTCAAATCCATTAGAGATGCTGTAGGTCCTGATATGCCAATACTATTTCGTATCGCTTGCAAACACCATTTCGAAGGAGGACGCACTCTCGATGAAACACTCCCATTACTAAAGATTTTAGAAGATGCAGGAGTGGATGCCTTTGATATAGATAGCGGAAGCTATGAAAGTATTGAATATATATTTCCTCCATCATACCTTGGAGATGCCTGCATGTCTGATGTTTGTGAAGGTGCAAGAAAAGCTGTAAAAGTACCCATTTTAAATTCAGGTAACCATACTCCAGAAACTGGCGTAGAGTTGATTGAATCGGGCAAAGCCGATTTTGTTATGATGGGGCGTCCGCTAATTGCAGATCCCCATTTACCTAACAAAGTGCTAGAAGGCAGAAGAGATGAAGTTCGTCCATGTATACGTTGTAACGAGGACTGTATAGGAAGAATTATAAAACGTTTAACTAAGATAAGCTGCTCTGTAAATCCTGTTGCAGGGTTTGAGAAACGTATTCCCATTGAACATGCAACTAAAACTAAGAATATAGTTGTAATAGGCGGTGGTCCCGGTGGCATGG
>JAEZUI010000138.1 GCA_023421115.1 Bacillota bacterium
TAAATTTAGCGGTATCCAAGCTTGTGGCACATTATTTGGATACAGCAGGGTGCTTAGTCAGGTTAACCAGGACCGAGAAGGAACAGCCGGAGACTGACAGTCTACAGTACCGGTGTGATGTTGCAAACTACTGGGGCGCTGACCTGTTTGTCAGCCTACATTGTAATTCTGCTGCAAATCCGGCGGCAAAAGGGTTTGAAATCTACACCACCAAAGGCAACACTGGCGCTGATCGGCTCGCAACTTGCATTACTAACCAGGTGGCAGCCACTTTTCCGGACTTGCCAATTCGCGCCGACTGGTCTGACGGTGACGTTGATAAAGAGGAAAATTTTTATGTGCTTAGGTACACTAATGCGCCGGCTTGCCTAGTGGAAATGGCTTTTATCAGCAATCCAGAGGAAGCGGCTCTGCTGGCAAATCCGACCTGGCAGGATAAAATGGCCAGAGCAATAGCCCGTGGCGTGACGGATTGGCTCAGTAAATAAAAATAGCGCCGTGGAGGCGGCGCTTATTGGGAGAGGAGTGAGATACATGTTTAGTTTAACCAAGCGCCAGGCGGCTATTCTGCTTGGCGTTGTTTTGTTGGTGGCGGTAGCGGGATACTTTGCCTATCAGCACTTTAATCTGCCACAGCCGGTGACGCCGCTGTCTCAGCAGCAGGCCGAAACCCCACAAGGGGTAGGGCAGGCGGCAGATAATGCACAGGTAAAAATGCTTGAATCCCAGTTAGCAGAAGCGGCCAAGGAAATCGCACGGCTAAAAAATAAGCCACCCGATAAGGTGGTTGTTACCGAAGTAAAAGAAGTGGTTAAGGTTGTTGAAAAAGAAGTCGAAAAGCGCGGTGCCGATTTTGGTATTGTAACCAACCCGGGCAATCCGGATAAGCCCGTAGACTTAAACGAGATTGCCCAACTGCCGGAAGGTACGACAGTCAATTTAAATCAGTACAATGTATTTGCTTACCGCAAGGTTATTCGGGGCGTTAATGTGTTCCCGGCCATGGACGGCGGGAAAGTAAAAATTGATGAAGTTACTGTCGATGTTAGCCGGAGGATTACCAAAGATGGTAAGTATATTGGTGTTGTTGCCGGTTATGACTTTGACCATAACAAAGCCAAAGCCGGGATAAGGTATTCGTTTTGACTGACAGCCCTCGGGAAACCGGGGGCTTATTTTATTTTGGGAGGCGATTCAGATAGACAAGCACCATATTTGTCAGCAATTCAAACCACTAGTCAAGAAGTACGCAGGTATTTATAGGCGCTCAGTTCCGGACGCCGAATCAGAAGCCTGGTTGGCTTTACTTCAAGCCATACATAACTTCAATCCCAATTTGGGAGTCCCATTAGCTGGCTATCTCGAAAGCCGGGTTAAGTTTGGCCTGCTAAATCTTTGGCGAATAGAAGCAAAGCGCAAGCAAATGGAATGTCAGGGGGACAAAGCGATTGAGTATATCGCAGCTCCGGATGATCCCCAGGCTGAGCTAATATATAAGGAAACAATCGAGAGGATGCTGGCGGCGTTGCAGGAATTGCCGCAGCGGCAGCTACTTGTATTGGTTCACATTTTTGTGTATGGCCGTAAATTGGCATGCATTGCTCAAGTATTAGGAATTACGGTACAGGCAGTAAGCCAAATAAAAAATAGAGCATTGAGGCGTTTAAAAAGTCGGCTGGTTTGAATGTATATAAGTGAAGGCCGATATACAGGAAACACACAGTGAGAATAAGAGTTCCTTTGGTATGTCGGGTTTCAAATATATTAATTGGAGGAATGTAAAATGGGTGAATACAGTTTGGATCAGCACACAGTATCGTTATTGCATTTCAATGATGGGATTAAGGATGAAACCGGGAAAGTATGGACTGCTGATGGTGGAGCAGCAGTAAGTACGACACAATCAAAATTTGGTGGAAGTAGTTTACACTTAAATCCGTCTCAAGGTTTATCTATTGATATTCAGGATGATTTTAAATTTGGGACGGATGATTTTACAGTTGACTGTTGGATTTATCCAACAGCTATTAATCCTTCGTTTTGGAATGTGATTTTTGATAACAGAAAAACCACTGCAGGTGGAACTGGCTTTGTTTTGTTTTTATATCAAGGTACGTTATCAATGGCATTTGATCATACATCCAAAATTACTTCAGCCATGGTGGGTTTAAACAGTTGGCAACATATTGCTATTACAAGGGCAGATAAAACTTTGTTTTTGTTTTTAAACGGCGATCTAGTATACTCAGAAGCAATGCCCCATAATTTGACTGATGGTTACGGTTTGATCGGTAAAGCACTAGATGGCTATAATTTTATTGGTTACATTGATGAATTTCGTATTTCAAATGTAGCTCGCTGGACTTCGAATTTTGTACCTCCGAGTGAACCAAGTAGTAATGCTATACTTCGAATCACCATGAACGATTCTAGTGAACGGGAATACAGACTGCCTAAGGCTGATATTGACGGGTTTGTCAACTGGTTCAACCGTACAGTTGGCACAGGCAATACTTGCTATAGCTTTGATGATATCATTGATGGTAGTAAGGAATACTTGGCTTTTGAAAAAATCATCAGCTTTGAAGTGATTCCGGTAGCGTAGTAGATATTTTGAGTAAAATAATTAATTGGAGGAATTTAGAGATGGCAACAATAGGACAACAATTGACAGCGCCGGAAGCAGGGTGGAAACGGTATGATGACACGGATCCGCTAATTGAATATGAAAATGGCCAATATGGTTGGGTAGCTGATACCTCATGGAGTGATAATTGGATGGGAACACAGCACTATGAGCATCCAACCGGGAATGAAAAAATAAAATTTAACTTTACAGGAACCAAACTAAGAATACTATCTCCAATAAATACAACTTGTACAAATAAAGCTAGAATCACTATAGATGGCTTAGAATATTTTTTCTCCCAATATGCTACTTCCTGGGTAAATGGAGCTTTATGCTTTGAAATTACGGATTTAACAAATAGAGAGCATTCCGTAATTATAAATGTTGATTTAAGTTCGCCACCTGTAAATGGCACAAGGGTTTTGGGTCTCGATGCTATAGACATTGACGAAGACGGAGAATTACTGTCCTATAATCCGGACATTGATGTTCCGACTAACCCCACCGATCACGAACTCCACATCCTACTCGAAATCGGCGAACAAATCCAACTCATCGGCAACACTCTGCCTGAGAAAATCGGCGACCCTAACCTGGAATGGAAATCAACTTTACCCCATATTGCCACGGTCGACGCAACCGGCAAGGTAACAGCAAGCGACGAGGGGGTTACCAGCATCCAGGTTAAGACAATAGACGGTACGTGGACAGATTACGCCCTTGTAGAAGTAGTCGCTAAAGAAGAAGACGATGAGTACCGCCTAGCCATTCTGCTGAAAGTAGGCGAAAGCTGCTTGCTGAAATTCGCGGAGTTCGGAGAAGTCATCTGGCAATCGGGCGACCCGGTAGTGGCCACCGTTGATCCTAGCGATACACCGATAACCAGAGTAACGGCCCATGCGAAAGGCGTGTCATTGATTACTGTTCAAAGCGTGGATGGCAGTAAGAGAGACCAGATTTATGTAACGGTTATTGAGTAATGCATGTAACGGAGCCGCTCTATCCTTCGGGGTAGAGCGGCTTTTTCTCATTCTAAGCTATTTGGCGGGGGTAGGCTTTTTATTTTTGGAAATCGTAATAATTTCGTGTGAAGTGTGATATAATAGAAATAAGTTTAAATAAAAAGTTAACAATAAACAATCATCGCGGGGTGGAGCAGTTGGTAGCTCGTCGGGCTCATAACCCGAAGGTCACAGGTTCAAGTCCTGTCCCCGCAACCACGAAATTTACTGCTGCCTGCTGGGGTTATCCTAGTGGGCGGTTTTTTCATTTTGTCCATTTGCTGTCGGGTATCGGCTGCACCGACTTGCCAGGGGATGCAACTGATTTATAAGCTATTCATCATCTTTTGGTTGTTGTGCCAAAGGGCTTCGCCGCTGCTGGTTTAATGTTTTCAGTAAGACTTGGTAACAAGTAGTGTATTGTCCTGCCACATTTGGTAACGGAATATTGCAGGACTAGTTGCCGTGGTGCTAGCGCTACGGTAGAATAAAGTAAAACCATATTTGATAGGAGGTGATTTTATGCCTGTTATTACTATTGAGGGACCCCAGTTAAGCGTAGAGCAGAAAAGGGAACTGGTACAAGCTGTAACGGAATCCGCTAGCAATGTAATGAAAATGCCTAAGCATTCTATTATTGTTATGATTAAAGAAATTGATCGCGAAAACGTTGGAGTAGGTGGTTTGCTATTATCTGACAAGAAATAGGCTTTTTGGTGTAAAATGAGTGTAGCCGCCTGCTGGGTAAAACTGGTGGGCGTTTTTTTTATTGAAGTTAATTTGTAAGCAGGAGATATTACAATAAATAGTAAATTGTTACTATAAAAAGGTGATTTTGGAGGGATTTTTGGTAAAGTTAAAAATAGACTCTGTTATATGGGGGTGATTACATATGAAGAAACTTATGCTGTTTTCGACAACTCATCATTATGCGTATTCTGATAGTATTGAAGAAGATGAATTTAATTTTAGTGATTATTTTACAAATATATCTATAGAAATAACTGAGCAAGAGCTAAACGAGGACCTCGAGTTGATTAATGAAGTTAAAATAGGAATAATGCAGGTTTTTTTATATGATGTTGATAAAGTAATAAACAGCCATGAACACGTTCGTGATGTTGCCGATAGTCATAATCAGGAATTATCAAATGCAATCCTATCATTATTTAGCAACAACGGGTTAAAGGACAAGCATAAAGGTTGGGCTTTAACAGATAACGTATTATATCTAGAGCGCTTATTCATAAAGCCTGCATTTCGAGGACTAGGGTATGGTAATTTTATTCTCAAAAACATTGATAGGATATTACAAAGATTGACGTCAGCCGAATTTGCTTGTATGGTAATGCAGCCAGCTGCTTTTGAATATTCGAACCCTGAAGCATATCGAGATTTACTTAATGACAATGAAATAACTAATGGCAAAAAGTTTACGGAAGGACTATATAGATGATTCTACAGAAGACATGGATTTAAAAGTGTACAAGGCTCAAAAGCCTTATACAAAGTTTGTGAGTAAAGGAATAAAGCGTATTTAGAAAGTGTCGTTTTACTTCACGAAGCACTTTGAAAAACAATTTGCCCACTCTCAGCCATTGGTCGGGGGTGGGCTTTTTTATTTTAAATAATTACCATATCCTACTTGCGATTTTAACAAAAAAGTGCTATTATACTTTCAAATGATATTTTGAAAGCGAGGACTATATGCCGCGAGAGATTGAAGAACATTATAAACGTCTTTTTTTTAAAGTCTTTAAAAAACGAGATACATATGCTATACGCGGGATGTTCGATGAATCTTATACAATCTGCAATGAACTTTATTCCAGGAACACTTTTTTAAACGATACCGAAATAGGTATAAAAGATATTAGAGCTGATATCTTGAGAGCAGCAGTAGCAAAGACGGCAAAACTGTACTGTAAGAAGGGAATTTTGCCGTTTGATTTTACTACTCCACCAAATAGTATTGGTAATTGTAGGCATGTTGAGTTGCGATTTGGAGATAAGTCTCTTTATCTCGCTAGAGTTGACTATCCTAGTTGTATCCCCAAAAAAGTTCAGTATCGTCCGTGCGTTCCGAGTCTGCAAATGAATTTATTTTATGATTTTCAGCATGATAAGGAAGAGTCAATTGATGTTTTTCTTGCTACCTACGGAGACAGTGGTGCCAATAAGTTTAAATTTGGTAATATCGGTATTTTAGGAGAAGTATCGTGGCTGTTTGCTTATCCTTTGCAGCAAAAAATGTACAGGTATATTACCCGTACCGAAAAGGATGAGTTATTAGTGGAATTGGATGATTCTATAATTAGAGAGGATGAAGATAATGCAGGAGGTGGGGAATAATCGTCTAAACATAGTGCCGCAGCGGTTACGGGAAGCCCGAATCGCTTGTGGAAAAACTATAAAAGAGGTATCCAAGAATATAGGAGTAAGCGCTCAAGTCCTATCAATGTATGAGCTAGGGCGCTGTAATCTAAGCGCTGAAGTTTTCTATAGGTTGAAAAATCAATACGATCTTCCAATTAAGTATTACTCTAAGCCATATACTGATGAAATAAATAGAAGTCAAACATTTTTTAGGAGCTTTTCAAGTTTGAATAAAAGTAAAAGAGAGATTGCTTTTATTCAGTCCGAATGGTTTGTAAAAGAGATTTTTGGTTTTTTTAGAGAAAAAATCAAATTTCCTCCTGTTGACGACCTCTTTTTGAAAATTAAAAGATCTCATAATGTTGATAAAAAAGAAAAACGGCATATTGAATTATTAGCTAAGATTATTCGAAGGGAATGGGGTCTAGGCCTTGAGCCAATATGTAATTTAACCCGCATACTCGAAAAGAAAGGCATTATTATTGTTAAAATGGATTTAGATGATGTGATTGATGGCTTTTCATTTTGGAGTGAGAATCGACCTTTTATTTTTGTGAATTCTAATAATAATGCATTTCGACTGCGGATGAGTATCGCCCATGAACTTTGTCATTTATTCTTTCACGAAGCAGAAGAAGTTGAAAAAAATTTAAAAGATATAGAGTCGGAAGCTAAGCATTTTGCAAGTGCGTTTTTAATGCCTGACTCATCTTTTGCAAAAGATATTTATTCAACTTCTTTGGAGCAACTACTTTACTTAAAGCCTAAATGGATGGTTTCGGTTCAGGCAATGGTAATGCGATGTGGGCAATTAGACTTAATTAGTGAAGACAGAATGCTGTATTTACAGAAACAAATGTCGCGTAAGCGGTGGAGAAAGAATGAGCCTGGGGACAATGACTGTGACCCTGAAGCACCTGTTTTATTGACGCAAGCTATTGAATTACTTGTGGAGAGAAAAATACTAAGCAAGAATAAGCTTTTAGATGCTATTACTTTGAATAATGAGTTTATAGAAGATGTATGCTCATTACCACTCGGATATCTATCCCAAGAAGATAACATTGTTAGTTTGAACTTCCAAAGAGGTTAAATTAAAGCTATCTTACATGGATAGACTTTAGTTACTTAAAAGGAGTGGGTATTATCGACTTAATAGAGTTGCATAATCGAAAATAACCTTTTTGTTTTCAAGAAAAGAAGTGCTGTGAAATTACTTGTCCTAATTATGCTCGCGGTACTAATTCTGACAAGATATACTGTAGCGATAACGTATGTATCATGGGATCCTATCGAGCGTCCAAGCCCTGCCTGGGATAGGCAAAAGAAGAAATAGATGATTATAACGTAGCAAAAGCAGTAATGACAATATTGTATTGAAAAAGAAGAACCTCAGCAGTAACTGGAGAGAAGAAGGGGATAATATGAATAATAAAGTGTTTGAAGAGCTAAACACAATGATCAATCAAGCGCTAAGAAAGCATGGTAGAAATCCTGACTATGTTATAGTAGGGCGTGAAACTTTAAGTGATATGCAATACCATCCCGAAGCGTTTAACTACATGTCGCTCGGAGGAAACGATTTTAAGGTGTTTGGTATTGACATAACAAAATCGGAAAAGGAACATGAATTAGAAGTTGCTTACAAATCATAGTAATGCCGCACCCTCCGGGCCGCGGTTTTATTTTACCAACCTTTTCTAAGGAAATTATAAAAATGGGAATCTATAATAAAAGCATTCCATATTATGGTTTACATATACCTCCTCTATGCTACCCGGCCAGTGTGCCGGGTTCTTTTTATTACCAAGTATCCCCACTTGTCGATTGCAAACAAATGTTCTATACTAAAAACAAACAAATGTTCTATAACGAGGTGCGACATGGAAAACAAAAATAAACTATCTATCGGTATAACTGCTTACCATGGCAAGGACGGAAAAATAAAGCCCCTCTACCTACACTGGGAAGATGGTCGCAAATTTGAGGTTGACCGCGTACTGGACGTTCGAATGGCGGCATCCTTAAAGGTTGGCGGACATGGCATGAGGTACACATGCAGAATTGCTGGCAAGCAGGTTTACTTGTTTTGCGTTGACGGTAAGTGGTTTATTGAGAAATAATACCACCTGATGGCAGGGGTTACCTGGCAACGCACTTGTGTACAGCGCTGTTCTATGCTGAAGTCCTGAGAAATTTTAAATCCGTGGAACTTTATCCATTTGTGACTGATAACCTTATTTGCCATTATTAGACAAATGTAGTAAAATAAGATGAAAAGTATATATGGAAATTATCCCCATTTGTTATTCGGAAGGAGCCGATTATGAAAAAGATACTGGTTATTATAATATTATTGCTAAGTATGAGTTCGATGGCTTGGGCTAGTTCTAATGACAAAACTATTTCAGCTAGTCAGTCCTCAACATCTGTGGTTGTATTTATGGATAGTCAAACTATTTCTGATGGTAAAGCTGTCGCACAAATGAGAGATGTGCTTAAAGAAAAATTCAAGCATGCGAAAAGTGTGGAGATTTATGGAGATGAGCAAGCAAAATCGCCTGAATTTCTGGAATTTACCGAAAGAATCAAGACAGACCCGGCAAACGAAAAGTACATAAAAGTTATAAATATTGGTGAACTAACCAAATATGGACAAAGTACAAACTCCGACTATGTAATATTAATAACAATTTCTCCTTTTAATCCAAATTATGTATTGAGGAGTTTTGATATGAAGGGAAATATTACGGTAGTTGACGTAAGCACTCAAAAATATCTTGATTACGTAAATTTTTATAAAGAAGGAATACTTTATAGAGAAGGAGCAGCTAAGCGATTTTCCGGGGGAGCTAAAGATATAGTTAACCAGATAG
>JAEZUI010000076.1 GCA_023421115.1 Bacillota bacterium
GAGCGAGGTTTTCATTCAGTGTGCCAGTATTAAAGTACTGGAAATACTCAGCAGAGGGAC
Organism: Bacillota bacterium; assembly: GCA_023421115.1. Taxonomy (GTDB): domain Bacteria; phylum Bacillota; class Clostridia; order Acetivibrionales; family Acetivibrionaceae; genus Acetivibrio. The sequence goes on from JAEZUI010000076.1 coordinate 61, forward strand.
AGAGATGAAGCATGAAAATAAGATTAAGCAATATCAAGGGATCTAGAGGAATGATCCAAGAAATGTTAAGAGAAGGAGATTCTATCGAAAAGATATCAAGAGTTACAAAGTTAACAATTGATGAAGTTAAAAAAATTGCGGATACATTTGTAAATTAGAGTTTTGAAGCAACTAAAAATATAAGAAATTTTTTTAAAATACAAGCCGGATAAGTAAAAACCTATTCGGCTTCTTTATGTGTACAAGGAAATTTCAAAAAACGAAAATTTCACAAAGTATTCATAGTTTATATTTGAAAATTATTATTAAAATATCACATAGTAAATGAAAATTTTTATTGAATTTTCGTTTATTATGTGATATTTTTTATTATGCAATTGTATGTAAAATTGTATAAAGCAGGAATTGCCTGGCCGAGTTATTAAAGCTTTATATATAGAGAAATAAAAACTTTAGGAAACTATTATATATTCTTGGAAATAAATATACATTAGTAATAACAGTTTGGTAGCAATGCAACAAAAAAATATATATTTGAGGAGGAGTAATAATGGTTTTAAAAAAAGGTATTAGTAAGTGGCTATGCTTTATTCTTTCATGTACCATGATTGTTGGTATGTTGACTACTTTCAACCTATCGGCATTTGCAGCGGATACAGCTGTAAACGGTGACGTGGACGATTATACGGAAAATGGGCTTGATTCAGAGGGAAGAATGATTTCCAACTTCGGCTCACCGATTATTGATGGTGACGTAGATGATGTATGGAACGATGCAATAACAGTTGTACCGCAATGTGTTACAGGTGAAGTTTATGCCGAAGCTACTTTTAAATCTTTGTGGGATGATAATGCTTTGTATATTCTTGCAGAAGTAAAAGACAGTCAGATGTCTGTAGCATCTCGTAATCCATATGAGCAGGATTCTTTGGAAATCTTTGTTGATGAGAACAATGAGAAGACAAAAGATTATGGTGTAGATGATTTACATTTGCGAGTAAACTATGAAAATGTTCAGACCTTGGATAATGGTGATGCAGAAAGGTTCTTCACCAGCACGAAATTAATAGATGGTGGATATTTAGTTGAAGCAAGGATTCAATTGAAGGACAAGCCTTCAAATGGAAAGGTTCTAGGAGTTGAATTACAGATTAATGATGGGGTAGAAGCAAGTAGAGTAGGTACTGTTAATCTTTTTGATTCAACAAATGGCGCGTGGAATGACACAGGAAAATTTGGGGAAGTCATTCTTTTAGGTAAGACAGAGGGTGCACTCAGTGGCTTGAATTCCTATAATCTTATGAATCTTATTAAGAAGACAAAGAAAACTGATTTTACACGCTATACAAATGCAAGTATTGTGACGGATGCAATAGAAAAAGCAGAAGAAGTGCTTGCAGATAAAAATACTACCCAGGAACAAATTGACAAGCAGTATGATGCCTTGAAGTCAGCGATTAGCAAGTTGAAACTGACTAAAGAAGCAGCAAATGAAAAAGACTTTATACCTCTTCCCGATGAGTACAGGTTAGATAATGTAAAAAATGGTACTATCGAAAGATTAAGTTATAATTATGCTGATGTTGACGACGGTACAATTGTTAAAGATGTTAACATCTATCTACCTTATGGATATGACCCTTCTAATAAGATTAAAAAGTATAACGTCTTATATCTGATGCACGGTGGCGGGGAAAATGTGAATACCATATTCGGTGGACCTGGTGAGAGCAAGGAATTGATGAAAATACTGGATAATATGATAGCAAAAGGTGATATTGAACCCCTAATAGTTGTTACACCTTCCTTTTACGGCGGTAAAAATGATGGTAATGTGGAGCTATTCCATGAGGAATTGACCAGTGAAATCATTCCGTTGGTTGAGACAAAATATAATACATACTTAAAATCAACAAGCTTACAGGATATGAAGGCTGCAAGGGAGCACAGGGCATTTGGTGGATTCTCTATGGGTTCAATGACTACTTGGAATGTATTTGCTAATTGTCTGGACTATGTCAAATATTATATGCCATTATGTGCTGGTTTTAGGTTCGGAAGTCAGAATCCCGATGAACCTAGCTCAGCAGAGTTTTTAGCAAGTGTTGCCAAAAACTCTGGTTATAAGATACCGCAAGACTTTAAAATATTTGCGGCTTCAGGCAGTGCGGATATTGCACATCCTGGTATGGAGCCTCAGATGAATGAAATGAGAGAACTAACAGATACTTTTATTTACTCCTCGGATACAAAGAAAGGAAATTTATACTTTATAGTGTGCGATGGTGGTACACATGCTTGGGGTTATGTTAATCAGTATATATATAACATATTACCGGATTTATTTGAATATAAAACAGCTACACCTGATTCAAGCTCTAATACTAGCAATGGATCAAGCTCAAGCAATAGAAAAAGCAAAAGTAAAACTTCAGCTGTAACTGCGACACCAACTGTAACACCAACTTCGACAGCAACCGCAATACCAACTGCAACGCCAACACCTGATACGGTAGTTGAGCAAAAAGAAACAATACCCGCAGCTGTTTATTCGGATATATCGAATCACTGGGCAAAAGACTTTATAAATGACTTGATATCAAAGAATATCTTAAGTGGTTATCAAGATGGTACAATTAAGCCTGACAAAAATATATCGAGGGCTGAGCTTACAACAATTGTAGCTAAAGCTATGGGATTAAAGCCAGCTAAAAACCCGGTTTTGGATTTTGCAGACAAGGCTAGTATTTCGTCATGGGCAGCAGGCTATATAGCTGTGGCTAAAGAAGAAAGTATTGTATTAGGCTATAAGGATAATACCTTCGGACCTAATAAGAATTGCACAAGGCAAGAAGCTGTGACCATTATCATGAATGCTTTTAAACTTGGAGAATCGAGCAACACACTTAAGTTTAAAGATGAAAAAGAAATTTCGAGTTGGGCATACAAGTCTGTAGCTAAATTAACCGAGTCCAAAATTATCGATGGATATCCGGACAACACCTTCAAACCTGGTGAAAATATAACCAGAGCTGAAGTGTTTTCAGTATTATCCAAGTGTTTGAATACAAAGTGAATTAAATAGATCATTACAAGAAGGAAAAGGTCACATTAGCCAAGGCTGTGTGACCTTTAAATTTTTATTAATCTACAAAAAATTCAAGATAATGTTTATTAATAAATGTGAAAATGATATAATATTAATGTGATGCGTGCAAAAAAGTTTTGATAGCAAACTTTAAAGAAAAATATGCTAATAAATCGAAGCAATTACGAACATTATGTTGCGGAGCATTTATAGAAGGGACAATTGAAATGAATATTGTTGTTACTGGCGGAGCTGGCTTTATTGGCTCTAATTTTATATATTATATGTTAGATAAGTATCCGAATTACCGAATTATTTGTGTGGATTGTTTGACCTATGCGGGGAACCTTTCCACCTTGGAGATAGCATTGAAAAGTCCAAACTTTAGGTTTTGCAAAATTAATATATGTGACCGGGAAGCTATCTATAATTTGTTTGAACAAGAACATCCGGAGATTGTGGTAAACTTTGCGGCAGAGAGCCATGTTGACCGTTCTATTGAGAATCCGGAAGTTTTCCTTGATACTAACATTAAAGGAACTGCAGTAATGATGGATGCTTGTTGTAAGTATGGGGTTAAGAGATATCACCAGGTTTCTACCGACGAAGTCTATGGAGATTTGCCCCTTGATAGACCGAATCTATTCTTTACAGAGAAGACTCCTCTTCATACCAGTTCTCCCTACAGTTCTTCCAAAGCAAGTGCGGATCTTCTAGTGTTGGCCTACTACAGAACTTATGGGTTGCCGGTGACTATTTCTCGTTGTTCCAATAATTATGGGCCTTATCACTTTCCAGAGAAACTAATTCCACTTATGATTACTAATGCTTTGGCGGACAAGCCTCTTCCTGTATATGGCGAGGGGCTAAATGTGCGGGATTGGCTGTATGTGGAAGACCACTGTATAGCTATTGATTTGATTCTTCATAACGGTCGGGTTGGAGAGGTCTACAATATTGGCGGACACAATGAGATGAGAAACATTGACATAGTGAAAATGATTTGTAAAGAGCTTGGGAAGCCGGAAAGCCTGATTACATTTGTTACTGATCGTAAAGGTCATGATATGCGTTATGCAATTGATCCTACAAAAATTCACAACGAGCTTGGTTGGCTGCCTCATACAATGTTTGCTGAGGGTATAAAGAAAACCATCAAGTGGTATTTAGATTACCGTGAATGGTGGCAAACCATAATTTCTGGTGAGTATCAAAGCTATTATGAAAATATGTATGGGAATAGATAAACTCTTGTCATTGGGGTTATAAGAAAGATTATTTGCATCAATTGCGGACAGGCAGATCAAACTTTCTTTAAAACAATCAGGAGTAGACTTTATTTGAAACATAGGCTTAACCTTATATAAAAGAGGAGTTATTTATGGAAATTGAGTCGGAAATTTTAAAAGTAGATGGCAGTAAAGTCCGCAAATTAGAGCAGCATAAACTGAATCCCGAATATAAGACTAACAAACAGCAGGTTTTTATTATCGGTTCAAAAGGTATTCCCGCTAATTACGGAGGATTTGAGACTTTCGTGGAAAAACTCACCGAATACAAGATAAGTGATAAAATCCGTTACCATGTGTCTAGGATTGGTGATAAGAATTTCAGATATGAATACAATGGAGCAAAATGCTTTAGTATTGATGTACCGAAGATTGGACCGGCAAAAGCAATTTATTATGATGTGATGGCTCTTAAATATTGCATTGATTATTGTAAGGCAAGACCTTCAATCAAGCATCCGGTGTTTTATGTTCTGGCATGCCGTATCGGCCCCTTCATTGGATATTTCAAAAAAGAAATAAAGAAAATTGGTGGAGTGCTTTATGTGAATCCGGATGGACATGAATGGAAGCGGCTTAAATGGAGTGTGCCTGTGCGGAGGTATTGGAAATTCTCGGAGAAGCTTATGGTTAAACATGCAGATCTTTTAATTTGTGATAGTAAGAACATTGAAAAGTATATTCATCAGGACTATGAGCAGTATCAACCTAAGACCACCTTCATTGCTTATGGTTCTGATACCAAGCCGTCCCTACTTGGCGGTGATAAGAAAAAATATAGGGAATGGATGGACAATAAAGGATTGACACCAAAGGGATATTATCTTGTTGTTGGAAGATTTGTACCCGAGAATAATTTTGAGACTATGATTCGTGAGTTTATGAAGAGTAATTCAAAGAAAGACTTTGCGATTATAACTACTGCAAATGAAGCATTTTTAGAGGAGCTTGAGATAAAGTTGCAGTTTAGGAAAGATAAAAGAATAAAGTTTGTAGGTACTGTTTATGACCAGGAGCTGTTGAAGAAGATCCGGGAGGATGCCCATGGATATTTTCACGGTCATGAGGTGGGTGGTACAAATCCTAGTTTATTAGAAGCGCTAGCTAGTACAGAATTGAATTTGTTGCTGGACGTTGGTTTCAATCGTGAGGTTGGAGAAGATGGGGCTTTGTATTGGAGTAAGAAAGAGGGCGATCTTTCAGGCTTAATTGAAAAAGCCGATGCGATGTCAGCCGAACAAATAAGACAATATGGACAGATAGCGAAAAATCGTATTGAGTCATTTTATAGCTGGGAATATATCGTAAGCCTATATGAGAGCTTATTTCTAGGGGTGAGCGTTCATTGATGTTTTCAATTATTATACCGGTTTATAACGCTGGTAATTTAATTCAAAGATGTGTTAAGAGTGTAATGACACAATCAGATAAAGATTATGAGATTATTATTATTGACGATGGATCAAAAGATGGTTCAACCGATAATATAGAAAATATTTTAGCGGGCTCTCAAAATTGCATAGTCAGAGTGACAAACGGAGGAGTCTCAAAAGCACGTAATATTGGCTTGGAGAACTCAAAAGGCAAGTATATATTGTTCCTTGATGCTGATGACCAGCTTCCGGAGGAGACAATTGCAATATATAAAAAATGGATTGACAAAGAAAATGAACCTGATGTGCTGTTTGCAGGTTTTTATAAAGACTATCCCAAAAAAACTAAAGCTTTCAAGCTAAACATGGGGGAGCATGTTCAAATATTAAAGAAAAATGATAAGTTGGCGGAGTTTAATCCCTTTAATCCACGTCTGTCAGGGTGTGTATGGGGCAAGTGCTATAAAAAGAGCTTGCTGTTGGAAGAAGAATTTAATACAGAGCTTTCATTGTGTGAAGATGCAGAGTTTAATTTTCGTGTATTTAAAAAAGCAAAGAGTTTTGTATATATCGATGAATGTCTTTATCGGTATACTTATGCGATGACTTCTACAATCAGGCGTTATGATGCTGGTTATATGGAAAAATATATTAGAGCACTTGAAGAAATTGATAATAAGCCTATGGATTCAAATGCTCAGGACAGTTTTTATCAGTTTGCATGTAATGTATTTAATGTAATATGCTTTAATGTAGTTTTTACAAATCAGAATACTTTGAGTGTTAGTGAAAAATGCGATATAATAAGGCAATTGCGTGAAAACTCGATATTTAGAAAAATAATAGAGAGAGTTAATATAACTTCAATTCCATTTAATCACCGGGTTTCCATTGTTTTGGCAAGGAAAAAGGTTTATATCGCAATATATTGGATGTCAATATTAAATTCTATAATTAATAAAATGCTATATTGAGGAAAAGAATATGGAAAAACAAATTAGGATATTGAATGTCACCACCGTTTTTAAAGCAGCTGGAATTGAATCATTTATTATGAATATGTATCGGCATATTGATCGGACAAAAGTTCAGTTTGATTTCATGGTGATGCGAAATGAAAAAGAGTTTTATGATGAAGAAATTAAAGCATTAGGCGGTAGAAAATATACTATAAACATAAGTGCCGGTAATGTTTTTATAAAGGTAATAAAAGAGAGTATGGAATTATATAGATTTCTCAAAAAAAACCCTTATGAAATTATTCACATTCATTATACGACTCCTTTGCGAGCCTTTTATCTGTTAGCTGCTAAAAAAGCCGGTGTTAGGACAAGAATTTACCATTCTCACAGTGCTGAAGTTTCAGGAAAATCAGGAATGAAGAGATTGATTTATAATTGGCTTAAAAAGGGTATAGAAGCATGGGGTACACACTATTTTGCATGTTCAGAGGTTGCTGCACAATGGATGTTTTCGCAGGATATTCTTACAGCAAAAAGATATAGAGTTATCTATAATGGAATTGATGTCAATAAGTTCAAATTTAATTTAGAAGACAGAAAAGCTGTTAGACAAGAGCTAGGAATAGAAGATAAATACGTGGTTATTCATACCGGAAGATTTTTAGAACAAAAAAACCACCGATTTATAGTTGAAGTTTTCAAAGAACTCAAGAGCAAGTATTCAAAAGCCTACTTATTATTTCTTGGGACAGGTGATTTGTTTGAGAGTATCGGGCAATTGGTAAAACAGCATGGTTTAGAAAAGGATGTGTGTTTTTTAGGTGTGCGTCCAGACGTAAATAGATATTTAAATGCTGCAGATTGTTATATTATGCCATCTTTATATGAAGGGCTTCCTGTTGCCGCAGTTGAAGCGGAATGTGCCGATTTGCCCTGTGTTTTTTCTACAAATATTACCGATGAAGTAGCTTTGACTGAACGAGTGACTTTCTTGCAGCTTGATGAACCGGTGACAAAATGGTGTGATGTCTTGTTAGGTTATCGGAATTTAGACAGAAGGAATGTATCGGAAAAAATAGCGGAACGTGGGTATGCGGTTAAGAGTGTTGCACAAGCTCTACAAAAATTTTATATAGATGAAAATGGGGAACAGGGATGAATACTAAGACGATAACTATACATGCGTTGGATAATTGTGGGTCGGGCTTACAAGCTTATGCACTTCAGCAATTTTTAATAAATAGTGGTATAGATAATGAAATAATAGATTATAGGCCATGGTATATCTATAATAATGGTCGTCCTTTAGATTGGAAGTTTTTTGTGAAAAGGTTGCTTTTCTGGCGGAAATTAAAGCTGCGCAGAAAAGTGTATGATGCTTTCATAGAAAAATATCTGAAAGTTACCTCTAAGGTATATAAAACCCATAGCGAACTGAAAAAAGCTAATTTAAAGGCAGATTGCTTTATTGCCGGTAGTGACCAGATTTGGAACAGTTATTTTGAGTGTGGTAAAGATTTGGCATATTACTTATCTTTTGTTGGTAATCAGCGAAAGGTTTCTTATGCAGCAAGTTTAGGACGTACTGAATTTGAGCCGGAAAAGCTTGAATTTATGAAAAAATGGGTACAAGCCTTTAATTTAGTTACAGTAAGAGAGGGGAGTGCCGTTTCGGTGCTTGATTCTATAGGTATTAAATCGGAGAGGGTATGTGATCCGACTTTTCTATTGGAAGCCCATCAATACCGTGAACATAAAATTGAAGTATATAAAGGAGATTATATACTTGTATATCTTACTGAGGCCAGTGAGCTTTTAGATAAAGCCTTACAAATTTTAGCTGCAAAGTATAGTGCAAAAATTGTGTATGTGGGTTCCTTTTTAAACAGATGCAAGTGTGATGTGAATCTAACCGATGTGGGGCCCTGGGAATTTATTGGGTTGATTGATAATGCAAGATTTGTTATTGCGGGGTCTTTCCATGCGTCGGTATTTTCATGTATTTTAAATAAAAGTTTTGCGGTTCTTCCCTATGAAAATAATATAAGAATGGAAGAATTGTTGAATTCCTTTAACCTTAAGAGCAGATTTATCCGCAAAGAGGAAGACCTGAAGATTCTTGATCAGGAAATATCCGAGGAGGAATTTTTACATATATATGAGATGATCGGAAAATGGCGTAATGATGCACGAATGCGTTTTTTGGAAAGATTATAGTTATATTTGGTGTAGCTTTTCAAAAAATAAGTGTGCTCAAGGAGTATTTTGTATGGATAAAATAGTTTTGTTTACAGATAAAAAAGATTGTTGTGCTTGCGGAGCCTGTGTCAATATTTGTCCTAAAAATGCGATTAGCATGAAAGAGGATGAGTTTGGGTTCTTGTACCCTGAGTTAGATCACGGAGAGTGCATTCAGTGTAAAAAGTGCCTTAAGGTATGTGCCTATCAGCATCAGGAGGTTTCAAACACTACAAAACATGCTTATGTCGCGCTCGCAAGGGAGAAAGAACTATCACAAAAATCTGCATCCGGGGGAGTTTTTGCAGCAGTTGCAAAGGAAATATTGAACGGTGGCGGTGTTGTGTTTGGATGTTCCTTTGAGCAGCAGGGTGGAACTATTTGTGCTGAGCATATTATGATTGAGAAAATAGAAGATCTCGAAAAGCTTCAAGGCTCAAAATATGTTCAAAGCTTCATAGGAACAGCTTATCAAAGGGTGAAGCAGGAATTGGAAAAAGGGCGGTTAGTGCTTTTTTCCGGAACCCCATGTCAGATTGCAGCATTAGGCAGCTTCCTTGGTAATGGAGAATTTCAAAACTTGTTAACTATTGATATTATATGTCATGGAGTTCCCGGTGCAGGATTTCTGGAAAGTTATATTAAGGAATTTGAAAAGAACTTAGGCAGTAAGATTACAGCCTTCCGATTTAGGGATAAAACCAGTGGTTGGGGTTTAAAAGGATCTGTTGAATATATAAATAAAAGAGGTGTACATAAGAAAAAAATTGTCCCGGTTCAGTTGTCTTCCTATTATCAATTATTTCTCGATTCAGTCATATACCGGGAAAACTGTTATAGTTGTAAATACGCAGGACCATTTCGTACAGGAGATATAACAATCGGAGATTATTGGGGAGTTGAAAAAGAGCATCCTGAATATCTTCTTTTAAATGGGGGGTCCATGGATCAAAGGGAAAATCTTTCTTGTGTGCTGGTTAATACAGAGAGAGGTAAGAAAATGCTGGAGAAGTTCGGATTTTCAATTCAATTACAGCCCTCTACCTTTGAGAAAGTAGCAAGGCATAATGGTCAATTGAGGCATCCAAGTCATAAAAGTGATGAGAGAGCGTTTATACTTAAAGCTTATAAAGAAGGCGGTTATGCAGCTGTTGATAAATGGCACTATAAAAGGCTTGGTACCAAAAGATATATCTATATGCTGTGGAATGCTTTACCGGTAAGTTTAAGAGCATTTATAAAGAGAGTGGATTAGCTTTTTATATTAAAGAAGTGGAGTTAGAAAGTGAGGAAAGAGGTTGGAAAAGTATTTGGTAAGTGTGATAATGCCTGCCTATAATGCTCAGGAAAGCTTCCTCAGGGAAGCCGTTATGAGTGTTTTGCAGCAGACGTATTCAAACTTCGAGTTATTAATAATTGATGATGGATCTGAAAAAGCGATTAGCGAAGTAATTGCAGATATATCGGATAAAAGGATTCAGGTGCTTAAGAATGCTGGCAACCAAGGACTGCCATATTCATTGAATCGGGGAATAGAGGAAGCCAAAGGAAAGTACATTTTTCGTATGGATGCCGATGATAAGTGTGTGCCCGTCCGGTTTGAGAAACAAGTCAAGTTTTTGGAAGAGAACAAAGAAATTGACGTTGTTTCGACCTTCGCCCGTACTTTCGGTGCCACAGACTTAGTATACCGTTCAAAAACCACTGATGAAATGATTAAAGCTGAGCTTCTGTGGAAGAATCCACTTGTACATCCTACAGTTGCAATGCGGGCTGATACAGTTAAAAAGCGAAATATTCGCTATCAGTTAGGTGCAAAGTCCGAAGATTTTGATTTGTGGTCAAAAATGGCATTTGAGTTCGGCTGTAAGTTTGCAGTTCTGCCGGAGGTATTATTGTATTACAGGATTCATGAAGGACAAGTAACCAAAACAAGTCAGGAAAAGCTGGTTCAGAGCGAAAAGGAAATATTGAAAACAACTTTTGCAAATTTAAATATTTGCTTGGATTTAGATGAAATGGAGTTTTATTTAAGACTTAGAAATGCTGGTAAATTGACACTGAAAGAACTTAAGAGGGTTATTTCGGTTTTTCGAAAAGTATTGAAGCAAGTACCCAATTCTATATCAAAGAGACATTTAACACAAATGTATTTGAAAGCATTAATTAAGTTATATTTAAAGAAGGTTTAAGGGGTTTGTGATGAAGATATCAATTATAACATTACAAAATATCAGTAACTATGGTTCTGTTTTGCAGGCATATGCTACCCAGGAGTATTTCTTGGGTCTGGGGTATGAGGCCGAATTGGTAGATTACTGGAGAACAAACATGGTTGACAAAAATATTGCACAAGATATTGTTGAGCATAAAAACCTAAAGCTTAAGCAAATATGGGGGAAAAGTATTATACTTAGAAAGCTGATGACCCATTTGCTTTCAAAAAAAATAGAAAACCGTGCTAAGGTATTCAGACAGTTTACTTCAAAGTATTTGAGCACAACTTCAAGGCGTTATGTGTCTATAGATGACTTGAGAAGGAGCCCACCAGAAGGAGATATATATTGTGTAGGCAGTGATCAGGTTTGGAACAGTGATTGGAATGGCGGTTTTGATGAAGCGTTTTATCTTCAGTATGGAAATAAAGATATTGCGCGTATTGCATTTTCGTCCAGCTTTGGTGTGGAGACTTTGCCTGAAGAAGAAGCTAAAAGGGTCTCGGAAATTTTAAGTGAGTATAGTATTATTACTGTAAGGGAAGCTTCTGCAAAAGACCTCATCAATAAATTAGGAATCAAAGGTGTTGAGCATATTCTAGACCCCACTTTGCTTTTAGGTAAGGAAGAATGGGGGAAAATAGCAAATGCAGAGTTAAGCAAATTAGGACCTTATATTTTGGTATATCAGCTAAATGAGAATGAAATGTTTGATAAAGCAGTTCAAATTGCTGCTGAAAAGTTCAATTGCAAGGTTGTTAGAATAGAATACCGTAAAACTGAAAAAGCTGGTGAGCACTTTGTGTTGCCGAGGGTTGAAGATTGGGTTTCGTTATTCTACTATGCGCAATATGTTATTACCGATTCTTTCCATGCGACGGCTTTTTCCATTAATTTTAACAAGAAATTCATCAACATACTGCCAAATAAATTTGGAACAAGAATTATCAGCTTGCTACAGCTTGTCGGGCAGGAGGATAGAATTATAAAAGAATTGTCTCAAGTTGAGGCGCTTAATGTATCGATTGAGTATTGCAGTATAAATAAAGTATTAGAAAGAGAACGTGACAGAATCAGAGATATCTTTAAGCCTATAGATGAGTTGTCTAGGAATTAGAAGAGGTTATGGGGAGGTGTAAGAGAAAAAATGAATAAGCGATTTGCGATTAATATGTTTGCTAGTGTATTTACGTTTGTTGTTAATCTATTGATTAATTTTATACTCTCGCCTTTTATTGTTTCGAGACTTGGTGTTGAGGCAAATGGGTTTATTTCGTTATCAACAAACTTCGTTAATTATGCTTCGGTTTTGACTGCTGCACTAAATTCTTTATTCGGGCGTTATTTGACCATTGAATTACATAAAAAAAATATCAAACGTGCAAATGAGTATTTTACATCCGTTTTTTATGCTAATATACTCATTAGTATTGTACTGTTTTTTGTAATGTTAATTTGTACGGTAAATTTGCACAATATTTTAAGTATACCTGCTCAACTCTACATAGATGTTAAAATAACGTTTATGTTTACATTTATGAACTATATTCTTGGGCAACTATTCACTGTTTTTAGCATATGTACATTTGCAAGAAATCGTCTGGATTTGTCATCCCTTTGCAATATATTTCAGTATGTTGTAAAAATAATACTTTTAGTATTATTGTATACTTTATTACCGGCAAACATGTACTATGTCCCAATGGTAGGAATGATTGTAACCATCATGGCTCGCTTTATATACACCCGACTTACCAAGAAGCTTTTGCCCGAGATCAAGATTAGTCGAAAGCACTTTAAAATTGGTCTTGTAATTACTATTTTAAAAAATGGCGTATGGATGAGTTTGCAGAATTTAAACAAGATTTTAGAGACAGGGCTTGATTTGCTTATTACCAACAACTTTGTCAGTGGAGTAAGCATGGGATATTTGTCCATAGCAAAAATAATACCTAATGTAATATATCAACTGTCTGCAACTATTGCCAATGTTTTTTCACCCACCTATGCAGAACTTTACGCAAAGGAAGAGCGGGAAAAACTAATTTCCCATATTAATTTTTCGGTCAAAGTAATGGCTATAATAATGGCTACACCTTTAGCCGGATTGATTGTATTTGGAGAAGCCTTCTTTTGTTTGTGGCAAAAGTCTTTAACTAGAGATGAAATACATATAATTCAGATACTATCAGTGCTTACATTACTTCCAACTTTGTTTAATTGTTATATGGAGGGAATGTACTACATTAATGTTGTTACCAATAGAATAAAGACCTCTGTAATAGTAACTTTTCTTTTTGGTATTGTAGCAGTTGCTATTGAATTGATTTTGCTTTTTACAACAGACTTAGGAGTTTATGCTGTGGCAGGTACGAGTGCCGTTGTTATGAGCATACGATATATCTTTTTTACACCAATGTATTGTGCACACATACTAAAAATGAAGCTTTCATACTTTTATTCACCAATACTCAAAGCCCTTTGTGTTTGCTTTGTAGAAGGATTGCTGTTTTTTGTAATTTCTATGCTTATTAATACTTACTCTTTGAAAGGTTTTATAATGGCAGTACTATTAGCAGGTATAATTGGGTATGGTTTCTCTTTATTATTTATCCTTAACAAAGGGGAACGTCAAAAATTAAATGAAATATTCAAAAGGAAAATTCTGAAGAAGTAATCTAAAGAGAGGTGATACAAAATGCATCTATATGACCATGAAAAGGATTGCTGCGGATGTTCCGCTTGTATGAATATATGCCCAAAATCTGCGATACAAATGATATCAGACGAGTATGGTTTTGTTTACCCAAGGATTGAAGCGGATAAATGTATAGAATGTGGTTTGTGTGTAAGAACTTGTCCTTTAAAGGATAAGGAAAACCTCGTTGATCCAATATTTACAAAGGTTGCAGTAACGAAACATACAAATGTTATGAAGTCAGCATCCGGTGGCGCTTTTGCCAGTTTTGCAAAATCCTTCATCCTTGACGAGGGAATTGTATACGGATGTTCTATGGATGTCGTAGAAGGGAAGCTTACTCCAATGCATATTGGCGTCGAGGATTTGGAGGGATTGACCAAACTGTACGGTTCAAAGTATGTGCAAAGTCAAATGGGTACTATCTACCAAGGAGTCAAACAAAAGTTAAGTACGGGTAGATTGGTGTTGTTTTCAGGGACACCTTGTCAAGTCGACGGACTTCGCCACTTTTTGAAAAAGGATTATAACAACCTCTTAACAATTGATATAATATGCCATGGGACTCCGAACATACAGTTATTTCAAGATTACATCACTTTCTTAGAAATGAGAATAGGTGGAAAAGTAATTGATTTTAAATTTAGGGATAAGACAAATGGGTGGGGATTGACAGGAAAAGTTTTTTATGAAAAGAATGGCAGGATAAAATCAAAGCGTATTTTTGACAAAGAGTCTTCTTATTATTCACTTTTCTTACAATCATATATCTATAGGGATAGTTGTTATTCATGTAAATATGCAGGTAAGAAAAGAGCATCCGACATTACGATTGGAGATTACTGGGGCATAGAAAAAGAGCATCCGGATTTGGTGGAATGCGGCAAAGTTGATCCTAGAGGGGGCGTTTCGTGCTTGATTGTTAATACCAATAGGGGTAAGACGTTTTTAGAGCAGTATAGACAAGGGTTTAATCTTTTTGATTCTAGTTTTGAAAAAGCAGCTGCTGGCAATGCTCAATTATGTGAGCCAAGTAAAATGAATAGTAATAGGGATTTGGTTTTTGATATTTATAAAGCAGAAGGTTATGCCGGTATTGAGCGTTGGTATAGAAAACAACAAGGTTTGAAGGAATACTTTAGAGCGATTAAAAGACGCATTCCAAAGGCGATGAGAACACAACTTAAAAAGAAATAATGCACTTTAAAAATAACTGATTATTTCATTAGCACGTAATAATTGATTTAGTAGTATTAAGTAATTATTTGTCATCTTTCTGATATGGTTATATAGTTTATGTTTATGTGACTTTCAATACAAAAATGAAAGATAAAGAAATCAATTATTAAGTTTTACTAAGTTGATAAGGCTATGTAATTAATGCTATAATAATTACATAGGAAGTGATGAATTGAAGGAAGAAATACATAATGCTCATGACAAGGGATATAAATATATATTAAGTATAAAAAGGCTATTTGTACAGTTGTTAAAAAGCTTTGTAGACCAAGGATGGGCAAAGAAAATTGAACCTAGTGATGTGGAACTAGTTGACAAATCGTTTATACTGCCTGATTTTAAGAACAAAGAAGCGGACTTGGTATATAAAGTAAACATAGATGGGATTAATGTGTACTTTTATCTCCTTGAATTACAATCAAGAGTCGATCATCAAATGCCATACAGATTGCTGCTCTATATGGTAGAAATATGGAGAAATGTCTTAAAAGAGACTGAGAAGAAAGAAGCAAGAAGTAAAGATTTCAGATTACCGGTAATAATACCGTGTGTATTGTACAATGGTAGTGGTAAATGGACTGCAAAGAGAAGTTTTAAAGAGGTTTTATTTGCATATGAACAATTCGGAGAACTTGTAATAGACTTTAAATATATATTATTTGATATAAGAAGATACCGTGATGATGAACTCTTAGACTTGGCAAATTTGATAGCGACAGTGTTTTTTATAGATAAGACAAAGGATAAGAGTATTGAGATTATTAGTAGATTGAAAGAAGTAGCAGTAAAGGTACAAGGTTTATCAAGTGAAGATACAAATATAATGTTCAACTGGATAAAAAACATTATATCAAGAGGATTGAAAATTGAATGTGAAAAAGAAATCGACGATATTTTTCAAAAGGAAGGAAAGGTGGAAGATATGGTATATGCTATAGAGAGAGTTATTAAAAAGGAGAAGTTAGAAGCCAGGATGGAAGGCAAGATAGAGGGTAAAATAGAGGGGAAAATTGAAATGATTCAAGAAATGTTAAAAGAAGGAGACTCTTTTGATAAGATATCAAGGGTTGCAAAGCTATCCATTGATGAAGTTAAAGAAATAGCGAAAACATTTGTAAACTAGAGTTTTGAATGAACTAGAATTGGAAGCGGCATCATTAAGAAAAAATAGATTAACTGTAAATCATATACAAGCTGGATAAGGAAGACTTATTCGGCTTGTTTCTATTTGTACACTATTCCGCTATTACGAATTTAATATGTTAATATGTTACATATGTTACAGCAAAACTATCGTTAGCACTTTGCTTTTGATTTAAACAAAAGTATTAAATTAAAGTATTTTTGATTTCTATAGTAAAAGTTGTACAAAAATGATATAATTAACCCATAGAAAACAGTCAAATCAAGGGTTTATAATGTTTATAGCTGAACTACTTAGAGAAGTGTTTAAAAGGTAAGCGTATAATTGAACCCGTATGTTAATCAATTAATTAGTATGAGATAATACACCAAAAACCTGGAGGTGTTTTATGTCACATAATCAATGGAAAGAGTTAATTGAAGAATACGAAAAAAG